>URFD01000022.1 GCA_900547015.1 uncultured Oscillospiraceae bacterium
CATGATAGTGCAAAATGATAAAATATAGGAGATATTTTAAGGTTGTGCGGTTTGCTGTTTTTGAAAAATAATAGTCAAACCGCAATTTTGTCTTGTCTTTTAATATGCTGGGGACCGGCTGATTGGGTAGGCCTGCCTTTTTTCGGGCAGACTGATTGGCAGAGGTTCACTTAAAATGCAGAATGGAGAAACGGATTGTGAGAGAAAAGAAGGGACTGAGCAGGTACCGCAAGCAGATGGTTTTTCTGATGGACCTGATCATTGCAAACGTCGTTTATTTTTTTCTGATTTACTGGGTGCCGATTCGCAACGGAACACAGGTCTATCAGATTGCAGCGTGGATGCCAAACTTCGCACTGATGATGGTGTGTCTGTGCGGTTTCCTGTGGATTTCCAAATCCTATGACAGCCTGTGGCGCTATGCGGAGACCGACGAGTACATCTCGATGATATTCATCGGCGGTGTGGCCTATGTCGTGTACTTCCTGATTCAGAAGGTTTTGCCGATTCCCAAAATCCCGAGCGTGCTGTCGATGTGCATCTATTCGGTGTCGCTCCTTCTGATGATGACAGCGCGCTTCAGCTACCGCAAATACCGGATGATGACAGCGGCCAGCAGCCAGCAAAAGAAGGTTCGCTGCGCTATCATCGGTGCGGGAAATGCCGGAGTCGGCCTGCTCAACGAGATGAAAAACAGCAACAAGAACCACTATCTGCCGGTTTGCTTTTTTGATGATGACCCGGAAAAAATCGGAAAATTCATCCATGGCGTCGAGGTCAAGGGCAAAATTGACATGATGCCTCTGCTGCTGCGCAATACCATGGTCACCGAAATCATCTTTGCCATCCCTTCGGCGGACCCAATTCGCCGGAAGGAAATTCTGGAAATGTGCTCGACCCTGCACTGTCATGTCAAGGTGCTTCCGGATGCTCTGACCGCAGTCCAGAACGGAAGCCTGAGCCAGAATGTGCGGAATGTCAAAATCGATGACCTGCTGGGCCGCGAGCGCATCATCTTCAATAATCAGGAGGTCTTTGACTTCCTGCGCGGCAAGGTGGTTATGGTTACGGGCGGCGGCGGTTCCATCGGCTCGGAGCTGTGCCGTCAGATTGCAAAGCGCGGGCCCAAGCAGCTGATTGTTGTGGATATTTATGAGAACAATGCGTATGACCTTCAGCAGGAGCTGAGGATGGAATATGCAGACCGGCTGGATTTGAAGGTGGAAATCGCCTCAGTCCGCGACCGGGAAAAGGTGCGGAAGCTGATGGCATACTACCGCCCGCAGATTATCTTCCATGCGGCAGCGCACAAGCACGTTCCGCTCATGGAGGAGTGTCCGGAGGAAGCGGTAAAGAACAATGTGTTCGGTACCTATAATGTAGTACACGCAGCCGACGAGTTCGGCGTGGATAAATTTGTTCTGATTTCCACCGACAAGGCGGTCAACCCGACCAATGTGATGGGTGCAACCAAGCGCTTCTGCGAGATGATTTTGCAGAGCATGAAGGGCAGAAGCCACACCGAATATGTAGCGGTTCGCTTTGGAAACGTGCTGGGCTCCAACGGCTCGGTCATCCCGCTGTTCCGCCGCCAAATCGAAGCGGGCGGCCCGATCACCATTACCGACAAGAGAATCATTCGCTACTTTATGACCATCCCGGAGGCAGCCCAGCTGGTGCTGGAGGCCGGAGCGATGGCAGCCAGCGCAGAGGTCTTTGTGCTGGATATGGGACAGCCGGTCAAGATTTTGGATTTGGCAGAAAACCTCATCAAGCTCTCGGGATATGTGCCGTATGTCGATATTGACATTGTGGAGACCGGTTTGCGTCCGGGTGAAAAACTGTACGAGGAGCTGCTGATGAAGAGCGACGGACTGATGAAAACCACCAGCAGCAAAATCTTTATCGAGCGTCAGCAGGAGATTTCCCAGCAGGAGATGGATGGCAAGCTCGCCATCCTGCATCAGGCGCTGGAGCAGGGCGGCAGAGAGAACATCCGTCTGGCAATGAAGCAGGTGGTGCCGACCTACCGCGACCCGGAAGAGGTCAATCGGGAAGTGCTCGCCGAATAGGTGATGGAACAGAAAGGGGAGAACGAGATGCACAGGGGCAAGGAAGTTACCTTCAAGGATGTGCTGATTTTATTTCTGAGAAAGTTTGAGCGTATTTTGGCGGTTGCCGTATGCTTCGCAGTTGTGTTTGCCGCATTGGGTGCAGGGAAAACCTACCGCGCTCTGAGCGGAGAGAACCGCCAGAGACTGATGGACCAGTATCTTCTGAGCATGGAGGAGTACAACGAGACAGCGCAGACGCTTCAGAAGGAACTCGAACAGAGCAAAGAACGGCTGGAAAACATGGAGCAGTACACACAGGACAGCCTCTACTACAACATGGATGCCTATGCGATGGCAGTCAGTGAGCTGGTCTTTTATGTGGATACCGGCTATCAGATTGTGCCGAGCCAGTATTACCAGACCCCGAACAAAACCGGAGAAGTTGTCAGCGCCTACTGTGATGCCTACCGCAGTGCGGAGCTGTACGACGGGATTCGCGACATCATCGGCAATGAAATCGACATGAAGTATATCGATGAGCTGTTGACCATCGAGCGCGCCGGTGATATCAAAATCAAGGACAGTGTCGGAAATGTTACGGTCAAACACAGCGACGGAAACCAGGGCGTTATCCTGATTCAGGCAAAGGCGCAGGATGAACAGACCGCGTCCAAAATTTCAAACTACGCTTTCGAGTACCTTCGGGAAAAATTCGGCAGTACCATCGCAGCCCACACCACCACCGTCGTGTCGGATTCTGCGATGACGATTGTGGACGATTCTCTGGAAGCCCTGCACAAGCAGGTCAAGGAAGAAATCGAGGGGATGGAAACCTCCATCAAAACCAAAGAAGCAGAGCTGGCTACCTTGGAGCGGGATATGCCGCAGGAACCGACAATTTCGATGAAAGCGGTTGTGAAAAAAGCAATCCTGTACGGCATCCTTGGCGGGGTGCTGGGCGGTGTTATGATCTGCCTGTGGGTGCTGCTGGCATATCTGGCAGACAACCGTCTGGATGGAGCCTATCAGGCACAGCGTCTGTATGCGCTGGAGCTGTTCGGGGTGGTGGAAGCAAAACGCCGCCGTTCGATTTTCTCGAAGCTGATTGATAATATGGAGGACAATTCCAGCAGATTGAACTTTGAAAATGCCGAAGCGGCAGCAGAATATACCTGCGCTTCCCTCAAGGCCGTACAGCCGCAGGAAAAACCGCAGACAGTGGCTGTGGTCAGCACGCAGGAGGACGAGCAGGTGATGGGTCTGATGAAGCTGATGGAGCAGCACTCGGACGGACAGCTGACCTATTGCGGCTGCTCTGCTGTTTTGAAGAACGCACAGTCGCTGCAAGCGGCGCTTCAGGCAGATGCTGTCATCCTGCTAGAGCATAGCGGCGTGTCGTACCTGAGTGAAATCGACCGTCAGGTTCTTCGCCTAGAACGTACAGGCAAGGAAATTCTGGGAATGCTGCTGACCGAATAGATGTCTTTCGGTCTTGAAGAAAGGAAAGGGCTGTTTTATGAAAATTCCATTTTCTCCTCCGGATATCGGGCAGGACGAGATTGAACAGGTCGTGGAGGCGATGCGCTCCGGATGGATTACCACCGGTCCCAAAACCAAGGAGCTGGAACGGCAGGTAGCAGCGTTTTGTCATGCACCGCGGGCAGTGTGTCTGAACTCTGCCACCGCTGCGCTGGAGCTGACTCTGCATCAGCTCGGCATCGGGCCGGGCGATGAGGTCATTACCAGCGCCTACACCTATACGGCTTCGGCAAGCGTGGTCTGCCATGTGGGAGCAAAGCTCGTGCTGGTGGATTGCCAGCAGGACAGCTATGAGATGGATTATGATGCTCTGGAACGGGCAGTGACCTCCAAGACCAAGGCCATCATCCCGGTGGATATTGGCGGTGTGCTCTGCGACTATGACCGCATCTTCCAAATCGTCCAGAAAAAACGCAGTCTGTTTGTTCCATCGGACAATCCCATCCAGCAGGCATTGGGCAGAGTGGCTGTCGTAGCGGACAGCGCCCACGGATTCGGGGCAAGCCGCCACGGCAAGATGTCCGGCGAGATTGCGGACTTTACGGCCTTTTCCTTCCATGCGGTCAAAAACTTTACAACCGCAGAGGGTGGAGCAGTCGTTTGGAGAACGCTGGACGGCATCGACAACGAGGAGATTTATCGCCAGTATATGCTCCTGTCCCTGCACGGACAGTCCAAGGACGCTCTGGCAAAGACCCAGCTGGGAGCATGGGAATACGACATCGTGATTCCCGGCTACAAGTGCAACATGACCGATATCATGGCTGGAATCGGTTTGGCTCAGATGAAGCGTTACCCCGGACTCTTGGCGCGGAGAAGGGAAATCATCACCCGCTATAACAAGGCGCTGGAAGCTCTGCCGGTAACGGTGCTGCAACATTACGGGGAGGACTTTGCCTCCAGCGGCCATCTGTATCTGGTGCGTCTGAACGGGAAGGACGAGGCGTACCGCAACGACCTCATCGTGCGGATGGCGGAGCTTGAGGTAGCGACCAATGTTCATTACAAGCCGCTGCCGATGCACACAGCCTATCGAAATCTGGGATTTTCCATCGAGGATTATCCCAATGCCTACCAGATGTACCACAACGAAGTGACCCTGCCGCTGCATACCTGCCTGACAGATGAACAGGTGGAATATGTGCTGGACAGCTTCATCAAGGTTTTGGGGGCAGGTGAAGCCCGTTGTTAAAATCCTGGGAAAAGCTGCCGGACAGCCTGCGCACCGACAGCGTGAGGCCATATTATGAATCGCTCAAACGCAAGCAGGGACAGCTCCGTCTCAAGCGGGTGTTCGATGTCCTGATGGCGGCGCTTCTGCTGGTGCTGTTGTCGCCGATTATGCTGATTCTGGCGCTGGCAATCAAGCTGGATTCTCCGGGAACGGTGATGTTCCGTCAGGTCAGGGTGACCCAGTACGGCAGAGAGTTTCGCATCTTTAAATTTCGCACCATGGTTTCCAATGCTCAACAGCTGGGAACGCAGGTGACGGTCAAGGGAGATGCCCGTATCACCCGAGTCGGCAGGCTGATTCGCAAATGCCGGCTGGACGAGCTGCCGCAGCTGCTGAACGTCCTGACCGGAGAGATGAGCTTTGTCGGCACAAGGCCGGAGGTTCCCAAGTACGTTTCTCAGTACACCCCGGAAATGATGGCGACGCTGCTGCTGCCTGCCGGGGTGACCTCGCAGGCATCGATTGAATATAAGGAAGAGGACCGCCTGCTGGCAGATGCCCAGAATGCGGACGAAGCCTATGTGGAGCAGGTGCTGCCGGGAAAGATGGCATACAACCTGAACAGTCTGCTGACCTTTTCGCTGTGGGACGACCTGAGGACGATGGTTCAAACCGTTCTGGCAGTCCTGCATTGATTCTTTGGGGGAAGGGTCAGCCTGCAATCACAATCATAACAAAGAGGGACAGAGGTATTTATGAGGGTTTGGATCATAAACCACTACGCGATTCCGCCGTCGATGGGCGGTCTGGTTCGTCATTATTATTTTTCGCGCTATCTCCGAAAGATGGGCCACGATGTTAGAATTATGACAGCCAGCGAAATCCACAATACAGAGATCAATATGATTCGGGACGGCTCGCTGTACCGGGAAGAGATGATGGACGGGGTTCCGTACACCTTTCTGAAAACGAGGGATTACAGTGGAAATGGTCTTTCCAGAATCTATAATATGCTGGAATTCCCGGTGAGAATACAACAAATTGTAAAAAAACTCGTCAAAGGCGGGGAGCGTCCGGATGTCATCTACACCTCCGCCCCCACAATTTTTGCGGCGGGCTCGGCATTGATTGCGGCGCGCCGGTTGAAGGTTCCCTGCGTAGTCGAGATTCGGGACATCTGGCCGGAATCGATTGTGGAATATAAGGGAATGTCCAGAAAAAATCCAATCATCGCAGTCCTGTACCAGCTGGAAAAATGGCTGTATCGGGGCGCTGACCGCCTGATTTTCACCATGGAGGGCGGCAAGGATTATATCCGCGAGAAGGGCTGGGAGCGGCAGGTTCCACTGGAGAAGATTCGGAATCTCAACAACGGCGTTGACCTCGAGGAATTTGACCGAAACCGCGAAGAATATCAGCTGGAGGATGCGGACCTTCTGGACGAGCAGACTTTCAAGGTGGTTTATACCGGCTCGATTCGTCTGGTCAATAATCTGGGCAAGGTCGTGGAGATGGCGGAATATATGAAGCAGCACGGCGAGGACAAGATTCGCTTCCTGCTGTACGGAGACGGGACAGAGCGGGAAGAGCTGATGGAGCAGTGCCGCCAAAAGGGGCTGGATAACATCCGCTTTCCCGGAAAGGTGGAGAAAAAGTATATCCCGTTCATTCTGTCCAAGTCGGACCTCAATCTCAACCATGTCAAGCAGACCGGCATCATGCGCTTTGGGTGCAGCCTGAACAAGCAGTTCGACTACTTTGCCAGCGGCAAGCCGGTGCTGTCCGACCTGACGGTCAGCTATGACCTCATTGAACGATACGGAGCCGGGGTGACCTTGCCGACGCAGGACACCGAAGCGCTGTGTCAGGAGGTTCTGCGCTTTGCCCATATGCCGAAAGAGGAATATGAACAGTACTGCAAGAATGCGCGCCATGCAGCGGAGCAGTATGATTATCAGGAGCTGACCCAAAAGCTGCTTGAGATTTTGCAGGAAACCCAAAAATAAACTACAGAATGTATTATTCTTACGATATATTACGAATGGAAGGTATCAGGTATGACCAGAGTTTGCCATTTTTCCAGCGCACATGCGCCAAACGACACCCGCATCTTTCACAAGCAGTGCGCTTCTCTGGCAAGAGAAGGCTATGATGTGACACTGGTGGTGAAGGCAAAAGATTCACAGTCGGTTGGAACAACGGTGGAAAAAGGAGTGAAGGTGATTCAGGTTCCGGTGGATGCCTCTTCGCGGCTGAAGAGGATGCTGTTCGGTGCGAAAACAGTGTACCGAAAGGCGCTGGAGGTGGATGCAGACATCTATGAATTTCACGACCCGGAGCTGCTTCCGTATGGACTGAGATTGGCACGCAAGGGGAAGAAGGTCATCTTTGACAGCCACGAGGATTATCCGACCCAGATCATGGAAAAGGAGTGGATTCCGTCGGGGCTGCGCCGCCTGATTTCCGGCGTTTATCGTGCGTATGAGACGCACGTCGTCAAGAGACTGGACGCTGTTTTGTTCCCGTGTACCAAAAACGGCATCAATATCTTTGAGGGGCGGGCGAAGCAGACGGTGATTCTCTCCAATGCTGTGATGCTCGAGGAGATGCTGTCTCCGGACAACACAGGGGACAGACAACGGGACGGCAAAACCATCTGCTGTACCGGCAGCCTGACCTATCAGAGGGGCATCACCCACCTGATTCGGGCGGCACATCTGGCAGGGGTTCGGCTGATTCTGGCAGGAAAATATTCCTCGGATGCTTACCGGCAGGAGCTGGAGCAGATGCCGGAATATGCGTGTGTGGACTATCGGGGATATTTGGGACGCGAGGAGCTGGCACAGGTGTATGCAAGTTCGAGCATCGGAATGTCCACCATCCTGAATGTGGGGCAGTATTCCAGTCTGGATAATTTTCCAACAAAGGTGTATGAGTATATGGCGGCAGGATTGCCGGTCATCGTTTCGGACTATCCGTTTATGCGGCGCTCGGTGCAGCAGGATCAGTTTGGAGTGGCGGTAGACCCGGCAGACCCCGAGGCAATCGCGGCGGCGATTCGGGAAATCCTTGCCGACCCCAACCGGGCACAGTGCATGGGCGAAAGAGGGCGTCAGGCAGTTGTGCAGAAATATAACTGGGGAATTGAAGAGCAGAAGCTCTTTGCGCTGTATCGCTCTTTGGAGCGGTAGCAGGGAGCAATCGTTACGAGAGGTTTTGTATGTTGACATTTATCTTATCCCGAGGGATTCCCACCGAGCAGTATCCAACCAACGGTGTGTTTGAGTTTGACCAGGCCTGCGCGCTTCAGGAGGCAGGGTGTCAGGTAGTATTTCTGGCACTGGACCTTCGCTCGGCACGCAGGGTCAGACGGTGGGGTTTTCAATCCTTTACCAGAAACGGGGTAGCGGTTCGGGTGCTGAGTGTGCCTTTGGGCAATCTCCCGAAAAAAATCTTTTACCCGATTGGCAGTTGGGCACTGCAAAAGCTGTATGCGCGTGCGGTCAAAGAGTTTGGCAAGCCGGATGTGCTGCACGCTCATTTTACCGATTACGGATATTTGGCGGCAAAGCTCAAGGAAACCGAACAGGTGCCGCTGGTTTTGACCGAGCATTCTTCGCTGGTCAATCAGGATAAGCTGCCGAGCGATATTGAACAGGCAGCAAAGATCGCCTTTACCCGGGCAGACAAGCTGATTGCGGTCAGTCCGGCGCTGGCAGAAAAGATGCGGGAGCACAGCCACCGCAGCGTTTTGTGGATTCCGGACATGGTGGACACCGAGCTGTTTTCCTATACCGACGAGCACGAGCAGATGCGTTCTTTGTGGGAGGAGACCGAGCTGGAAGGCGGAGAGTTTTCCTTCCTCAGCTGCGGCAACCTGCGAAAGGTGAAACGGATGGATGTCCTGATTCAGGCATTTGCACGCGCGTTCCGGGATTGCCCGAAGGTTCATCTGACCATCTGCGGTCAGGGAGAGGAAGAGGGCAACCTGCGAAAGCTCATCTATGACCTGAAGATGGAAAATCGCATCGAGCTGGCAGGCATCCGGCCGAGAGAGGAGATCGCACAGCGGCTCCAGCAGGCAGATTGCTTTGTGCTGGCTTCTGTTTCCGAAACCTTTGGCGTCTCCTATCTGGAAGCGCTGTCCTGCGGGGTGCCAGTGATTGCGACCCGCTGCGGCGGACCGGAATGTTTCGTCAATGAGCACAACGGGCTGATGGTGGAACCGGATGATGTAGAAGGGCTGGCATCCGCGATGCTGACGATGTACTGCAACGGAGGCTCCTATAACCGTGCAGCGATTGCGCAGGAGGTTCGAAACCACTATTCCTCGCAGGCAGTCGCAGCCCGCCTGATGGAGCAGTATGAACAGCTGACCCATCAGTCTGAGACACAGCAGCACAAGCAGAAGGCTCTGGTTGGATAGACCGCTTCGTTACATAAGAAAAAGGGGGACAAAGGAGATGGAATCATCCAAATATCTTCGGGAGCACAAGGGCTATTCCTTCCTTTGTGTGCCCAGAGAGCTGTGTGCAGTCTTCATTTTGCTTTGGGGTATCAACCCGGAATCGTTTTTGTACCAGTGGGCGATCTATGCCGGCGTGGTTCTCCTGTGGGATTTTTTCGCCGCCGCCAGTGCGTGGAAGCAGTTTTGCAGGACGGTGCTTCACCCGGGAATGCTGCTGAGCTTTGGCTGGCCGGTTCTGCTGGCGGTCTATGCCGCGGCAGGCCATGTGGAGTTTCCGTTCCATCACCTGCTGATGCCGGTGTTTTATGTGATGTTCTGGTTCTACTTTTCGCTGGATGACCGGTTCAGCATGAAGCTGCTGACCTTTGTGACGACGGCGTATTACCTGATGATTCATGTGGGAACGCTTGTTGCTCTGCGGCAAAATCCCAATATCTCAAGGCTGCTGGCAAACGGAAACCCCGAACTGACTGCCCATCTGGCAAGCCCCTTTACCGGCGGCTACCAGCACATCTATTCCCTGACCATGTTCACCGTAGCGTTGGTGGGGCTGGTGTGGTACTACCGCCCGCGGATTCTGGAAACGGTCGGCTGGGGAATGGCGATTCTGCTGGGACTGGTGGTCATCATCAAATCCAACTATTCCTTTGCGATTCTGTTTGTTTTTGCCTTCTCTCTTCTGGTGCTTTGCCGTTTGCCAAAGCGCGGAGGGCCTGCAACGGCGGTTCTGCTGATTTTCTTTTTGCTGGCGTTGGCAGTGCTGCCAAACCTCTACCACATCTTTTACTGGATTGCAGACAGCACCGATAACCTGAAATTGCAGCTGCGGTTTCAGGAGGTGGGCAATCTGCTCAGCGGTGCGGGCATCACCTCCGGAAGCGATGCCGGAACCCGTGTCCAGCTGTACACGACCTCGCTCAAGACATGGCTGACCGCGCCGCTGTTCGGTGTGGGAGATTTGATTCTCAAGACCGCAGAGGACCCGCGTGCCATCGTCGGCGGACATTCGATTGTCTGCGATTACCTTGCCTACTACGGGCTGGTGGGCAGTATCCTGTTCCACAGCATCCTGATTACCAATTTTGCACGAATCGAGCAGAGGCTGGACCGTCGGGGACGTTTTTTATATCTGGTTGTTTTTGTGCTGTACTATGTTCAAATTACCATCAATGCCGGATACAACGAGCCGCTGATTGAGATTCTGTTTTTCCTTGTTCCCAATCTGCTCATCCTGACCGGAGAACGGCTTGCGGAGCATCAGCGGCAGACCTTGCCCGGAACAGGATTCGTATCGAAATATCTGCACTGAGGGTTGTATTTGAACACGGGACGGTGTATCTTAAACATGAGAGACATCGGAAAGGAGGACGAATGAAAAAACAGCAGCTTTCAGACCTTTGGGAAAAGCTCTGGGAGGGTGTTCTGACCCTCAAGCAAAGAGGCTTTTTCCACATTATTGCAGGGTCTACGCTGGCAAAAATCGCCGGATTTGTTTCGGTGTTTTTCCTGCCGAGATTTCTTTCCAAGACAGACTACGGGTTGCTGACCTATGTTGAAAATATCCGAAACTATGTCATGCTCTTTAACGGCATCGGCATCACACAGGCAACGCTGCGCTACTGCGCGCAGAAGGGAAGTGAAGAAGAGAAGAAGGGCTACTTCCTTGCCTCCCTGAAGGTAGGAATTGCGGCAGATGTCCTGATTATTCTCATCACGATTGTGGGGTATCTGATTGCTCCCTTCCCGTTCGAGGGCGCTCGCTTTCAGCTGCTGCTCTCGTCGTGCCTGCCGATTCTTTACTTTTTGTTTACCGATATTCAGCTGCTGCTGCGGGCTACCTTCCAAAACCAGCGCTATTCGGTCTATAACTTCACCTATTCCTTCCTGCTGATGATTTTCCAGATTGTCTTTGCGGTGCTCTGGGGAGTCACAGGCGTTATGATTGGAAAATATCTGTCGATGGCGCTGTGCGTGGTGATGGGATTCCTGCTGATTCGGGACCTGCCGATGATGAAGGTCAAGGCCCAGATGCCGAGCTGGGCGGAGATGAAGGTGATGATTCGGTTCGGCATCGTGATGCTGACCGCTTCGGCAACCTCGATGGTCATGAGCTACAACGAAACCTTCATTGTCGGACAGCTGCTGAAAAATGAGGAGCTGCTGGCAGAGTACCGTGTAGCCTCCAATATCCTTTCCATCTCCCTGTTTTTGCTGGAGGCGCTGCTGGTCTTTATCCTGCCGTATTTCATCCAGCACATCGGGGACAAACAATGGATTTGGGAAAATTATAAAAAGCTGTTTGTCATCAACGGCGCTGTGATGACGGTGTTCCATCTGGGGCTGTTCCTCTTTGCAAAGCTGTATCTGTTTGTTTTTGCGGGAAGGGAATACCTCGATGCAGTGCCTCTGGTTCGAATGTTCCTGGTCGCTTCCTGGATTCAGGCAGTGTTCCGGGGAATTTCCGGCAACATCCTCGCAGTGACCGGAGAGGAAAAATTCAACCTCAAAATCAATATTGTGTTTGTAATCGTCCATGCAGTCATCGACGTCACCGCCGTTAAGCTGCTGGGCATCTACGGCGCGGCGATTGCGCTGATTGTCGTATACTTTTTATCAGGGCTTATAATGAATATTCATTTAAGAAATATATGCAAATCAGAGATTGGAGAGATGAAACATGATGAAGAATGAAATGCTCCGCAAAATAGAACAGAGAGAAATTGTGGTTGGCGTAGTTGGTTTGGGCTATGTCGGTCTGCCGCTGGCAGTAGAAAAAGCAAAAGCCGGATTCAAGACCATCGGCTTTGATGTGCAGGCGCAGAAGGTTGAGATGGTCAATGCAGGCCATAACTATATCGGCGACGTGGTAGACAGCGACCTTGCCGCAATCGTAAAGAGCGGAATGCTGTCTGCGACAACAGACTTCAGCTTTGTCAAGGATGTTGATTTCGTGGCAATCTGTGTACCGACCCCACTGGATGAACACCAGCAGCCGGACATCAGCTATGTTCGCTCCTCCACCGAAGCAGTATCGAAATATCTGAAAAAGGGAACCATGGTCGTTTTGGAATCGACCACCTATCCGGGAACCACCGAAGAGCTGATTAAGCCAATCCTCGAGAAGGGCTCCGGCCTCAAGTGCGGAGAGGACTTTTATCTGGGCTTCTCTCCGGAACGTGTTGACCCAGGAAATCTGATTTACAAAACCAAGAACACTCCAAAGGTCGTTGGCGCAATCGGCAAGGATGCCACCGAGGTGATTGCTGCCATGTACCGCGCAGTTCTGGAGGGCGAGGTATACGAGGTATCCTCTCCGGCTGTTGCAGAGATGGAAAAGATTTTGGAAAACACCTACCGCAATATCAATATCGGTCTGGTCAATGAGCTGACCATGCTGTGCAACGAGATGGGAATCAGCATGTGGGAGGTTGTAGACGCAGCAAAGACCAAGCCATACGGCTTCCAGCCATTCTATCCGGGCCCGGGTCTGGGCGGCCATTGTATTCCGCTTGACCCATACTACCTCTCCTGGAAGGCAAGAGAGTACGGCTTCCATACCTCGATGATTGAAAGCTCGATGATGATCAACGACAAGATGCCGGAATACTGTGTAGACCGCGCTGCCAAGCTGCTCAATAAGGTTAGAAAAGCACTCAACGGCTCGAATGTTCTGGTACTGGGTGTTGCATATAAACAGGATATCGACGACTACCGTGAAAGCCCGGCTCTGCGCGTCATCGATGTGCTCGAGCGTGAAGGCGCACAGGTCACCTACTTTGACCCATGGGTTAAGGAGTACAAGCACAAAGGCCAGACCCGTCAGAGCATCCCGGCACTGACCGAGGAGGTGCTCAAGGCAGCAGACCTGGTCATGGTTACCACCGCACACACCAATGTTGACTATGGGATGGTTCAGAAAAATGCGGCACTGGTCTTTGATACCAAGAACGCAATGAAGAATGTACAGGACCGCTCCAATATTGAGGTTCTCTAATTCAGAAGATTCGGATGCAATTTGGGAATTCGGACAAAGAAAGGGAAAGGTCAAGCAAGATGAAATATGCTTTAATCGGTTGCGGCAGAATCGCAACCAACCATATCAAGGCGGTGCTCAACAATCATCTGGAGCTGACTGCGGTCTGTGATGTGCTGCCGGAACAGATGGAAAATCTGCTGGCAAAGCATGAGCTCAACCACGATGCCTCCATCCATCGCTATACAGACTATCGGGAGATGATCGAAACCGAGCAGCCACAGCTGGTCGGAATCGCAACAGAGAGCGGCGTTCATGCTGAAATCGCACTGTTCTGTATCGACCGCGGCGTCAATGTCATCGTGGAAAAACCGATGGCAATGAGCATCGAGGACGCAGAAGAGATTATCCGCCGCAGCGAGGAAAAGGGCGTGAAGGTTTCGGCTTGCCATCAGAACCGCTTTAATGTAGCGGTTCAGCAGATGAGAAAGGCTTTGGAGGCCGGACGCTTTGGAAAACTTTCCCACGGCTCGATTCATGTCCGCTGGAACCGCAACCACGATTATTACGACCAGGCAAAATGGCGCGGCACTTGGGCACAGGACGGCGGTGCGCTGATGAATCAGTGCATCCACGGCATCGACCTGCTGCGCTGGATGATGGGCGGAGAAATCGATGAGGTTTACGGCGTGACCAGACAGCAGTTCCACGATTATCTGGAAGCAGAGGATTTGGGTATGGCAGTGGTCAAATTCAAAAACGGAGCCGTTGCCACCATCGAAGGAACCACCAATGTTTATCCGAAAAATCTGGAGGAGACCCTGTATCTCTTCGGAGAGAACGGCACCGTCAAGCTCGGCGGAAAATCCACAAACAACATCGATGTCTGGGATTTTGCGGACGAGGGAGAAGAGGACCAGAAAAACAAGGGCCTGGAAGAGGCAACCAGCAATGTATACGGCAACGGACACACCAGCCTGTATGCCGATGTCATCGATGCAATCGAACAAGACCGTCGGCCTTATGTGGATGCCTATGCAGGTAAAAATGCGTTGGAGCTGGTTCTGGCCATTTACAAAAGCCAGAAGGAAGGCAGACCGGTCCGTCTGCCACTGCACGATTTTGCCAGCATCGATATGAAGGGCGAATTTTAATCCTTGGCACTCTCTGCCGGAAAGGGCGATTTTTCAGATGTCAGAATTTTTTGTACACGAAAGCAGTTATATCGACCCGGGTGTAACGATTGGAAACAACACCAAAATCTGGCACTTCTGCCATATCCAGAGCGGAGCTGTCATCGGCGAACGGTGTTCTTTCGGGCAGAATGTCAATGTGGGAAATCGTGTTCGGATTGGCAACGGGGTCAAGGTCCAGAACAATGTCTCGATCTATGAGGGCGTTGAGCTGGAGGACGACGTATTTTGCGGGCCTTCGATGGTATTTACCAACGACCTGACCCCCCGTGCCAAATATCCCAAGGGTCCTGCCGGATACCGAAAAACCTTGGTAAAACGAGGCGCGACCATTGGGGCGAACGCAACCGTTGTCTGCGGACACACCATCGGAAATTGGGCGCTGATTGCTTCGGGCGCAGTGGTCACCAAGGATGTGCCGGACCACGCGCTGATGGCAGGTGTGCCTGCCCGCCGGATTGGATGGGCGTGTGAGTGCGGACAGGTTCTGGACCATCAGCTGGTCTGCCCGGACTGTGGTCGGCGCTACCGGGAAACCCAGACAGGACTGGTTGAAGAAGAACAGACAAAAGAATCGTTGTAAGATAAGAGAGGGGAAGGCCTCATGGAATTTCGTGATTTAAAAAGACAGTATCAGGTTTTAAAGCCGCAGATGGATGCAGCCATGCTGGAGGTTGCACAGAACTGCAACTTCATCGGCGGCGCTCAGGTGACCCAGCTGGAAAAGCAGCTGGCAGAATATGTCGGCGTCAAGCACTGCATTACCTGCGGCAACGGCACCGATGCGCTGAGCATGGTGATGATGGCATGGGACATCCAGAAGGGCGATGCGGTCTTTGTGCCGGCCTTCACCTTCTTTGCCAGTGCAGAGGTGATCGCCTTTGAGGGCGCAACACCGGTTTTTGTGGATGTTGAGGAGTCAACCTTCAACATGGACGCAGAAAAGCTGGATGAGGCAATCACCCGTGTGGAGCAGCAGGGAGAGCTGAAACCGCGTGCGGTCATCGCAGTGGACCTGTTCGGACAGCCGGCGGATTATCCGCGCATCGAGGAAGTCTGCAAAAAGCACGGCCTGCTTCTGTTGGAGGACGGCGCACAGGGCTTTGGCGGACGCATCGGAGAGCGCAGAGCGTGCAGCTTCGGCGACGCTGCCACCACCTCCTTCTTCCCGGCAAAGCCGCTGGGCTGCTATGGAGACGGCGGTGCTGTCTTTACCAACGATGATGAAACAGCGGAATATCTGCGCTCCATCCGTGTCCACGGAAAAAGCAGCGCAGGAAAATACGACAATGTCCGTATTGGATGGAACTCCCGTCTGGACACCATTCAGGCGGCAGTCCTGCTGGTCAAGCTGGAAGCGTTTTGCCGCACCGAGCTGGAAGCGGTCAACCGCGCAGCGCAGGTGTATGACGAACGGCTGAGCGATGAGGTTCGCACCCCAAAGGTGCCGGACGGCTTTTATTCCAGCTGGGCGCAGTATACCCTGATTCTGGACAGCAGCAGTCAGCGGGAGCATCTTCAGAAATATTTGAAGGAGCAGGGCATCCCGACGATGGTATATTATCCAAAGCCGATGCACCTGCAAACCGCCTTTGCAGAGCTGGGCTATCAGAAGGGGGATTTCCCGGTCAGCGAGTCCCTGTGCGAGCGGGTGGTTTCCCTGCCAATGCATCCGTATCTGGATGAGTCGGACATTCATTTTGTCAGCAATGCAGTCAGGGCAGCGTTGGAGCTGAAGTAACAGATGGCTGTGCTTTTTTAAGCGGCAGCAATCGATCATAGGCCTCTGGGCAAAAGGGAGGAAACGATATGAAGATCAAGAAAGCAGTGATTCCGGCAGCAGGTCTGGGGACACGGGTGCTGCCGGCATCGAAGTCGATGCCAAAAGAAATGCTTCCAATCGTGGACAAACCGGCAATCCAATACATCGTGGAGGAAGCGGTCAAGAGCGGTATCGAGGATATCCTGATTATTACCAGCCGCGGAAAAACGACGGTAGAGGATCACTTTGACCGAAACCCTGAGCTGGAGGCAAAGCTGCTTGCCAGCAAAAAGCAGGAGGTCTATGACCAGATGGTCGCCATTTCGCAGATGGCAAACATCCAGTATGTCCGCCAGAAGGAGACCAAGGGTCTGGGCCATGCGGTGCTGTGCGCCAAGGCCTTTGCCGGAAATGAACCGTTCGCAGTGCTGTACGGGGATGATGTAGTGCTCGGCGGAGAAAAGCCGGCGTGCTGCGAGCTGTGCGAAGCGTATGAAAAATACGGCGTCGGGGTAGCAGGCATCAAGCCGGTTGCAACCGAGAATATCAGCAAGTATTGCTCGGTGGCGCTTGAGCCGATTCTCGACGAACAGGCGGTCTACCGCCTGACCGATATGGTGGAAAAGCCTTCGCTGACCGAGGTGCTCAGCAACTATTCCATTCTGGGCAGGGTGGTTTTGCCGCCGGAGATTTTCCCGATTCTGGAAAATACAGCGCCAGGTGCAGGAGGAGAAATCCAGCTGACCGACGCGATGCGGGTGCTTGCCCGGGAACACGGCATGGTGGGCGTGGAGTACACCGGAACCCGATATGATATGGGCAACAAGTTCGGAATCTTGCAGGCAATCGTTGAGGTTGCCCTCCAGCACCCGCAGGTGAAGGACCAGTTCCGTGCCTACTTAAAGCAGGTGGCAGCCCGCCTGTAATGCCCGAATTGCAAGAAAT
>URFD01000023.1 GCA_900547015.1 uncultured Oscillospiraceae bacterium
CATTTGCGGATGATACGGTAAATCTGCGGATGCTCTTTTTTTTCGGGACATGAATGAGGATTCGAGAGCAGAAAGGGATGGGCAATCGTGGAACAGTTAGCAAAAAAAACGAACTGGAAGCAAAAAATAACGCCGTTTTTGATGGAGACCTTGGGAGGGCTTTTGGTTGCGGTGTCAATCGACAGCTTTGCAGTCAACGCAGAATTTCCGATGACCGGATTTTCAGGAATTGCGCTGATTTTCAACCGACTGCTGGGGATGCCAATCGGTGCGACCATCCTCCTGCTGAATGTTCCGCTTGCGTTTTTGTGCTATAAGCTGCTGGGCAAGGGCTTTTTCCTGCGCTCGGTGCGCTGTATGTTCATCTCTTCCTTCTTTATCGACTATATCGGGCCAATGCTGCCGGCCTACAGTGGCGACCGTCTGCTGGCGGCGCTGTGTACCGGCGTGATTTCGGGCATCGGCTATGCTCTGATTTATATGCAGAACTCCTCCACCGGCGGCGCTGACTTTGTGGTCATGGCGCTCAAGGTGGTGCGCCCACATATGTCCTTGGGCAAGATTGCCTTTTTGACCGACTTCTTCATCGTCATCACCGGCGGTATTTTGTTCCGCGATGTGGACGGAGTCATCTACGGCATGATTGTCAGCTTCATCTTTTCTGCGGTCATCGACAAGGTCATGTACGGAGCCAACGCCGGCAAGCTGGCGCTGATTGTCACCGAGTGTGGTGAGACCGTTTCCCAAACGATTGAGGATACCTGCCACCGCGGCTCCACCCTGTTGCAGGCGAAGGGCGGCTACAGCCACGACCACAAGCAGGTGGTGATGTGCGCGTGCAGCGACAAACAGATGTATCAGGTGCAGCAGGCTGTCAAGGGCATTGACCCGGAATCCTTCATGGTGGTGCTGGAATCCAACGAGGTTCACGGCGAGGGCTTCCGCAACATCCAGATTGGAGATTAACTCTGAGAAAACAGACAGATTCGTTCTGTCTGTTTTTTGCTGTCTGATGGAATTTGCCGGGTGCGCCGGTGCATCGGATGGAGCAGGAGAAAGCGCCCGAACAGGCCGGCTTTTTTATCCTCGGGTTATGATTGGTAGAAACTATCTAAAATCGAATCCGAAGGTGGAAGATTTTTTTCGGGCAGATTGGTTCCGTCCGGGCAAACGGGAAAAATGCTGGGAATTTACAAGAAAAAACAAAATTTGCGGGCGAAAAGTGTTTCAAAAATATTTGATTTGTGCTATATTTGATGTAGCAGACCGACAACACCGAGGTGCCCTGCGGACGTTGGCAGTTTTCTCTGCCGGTGTCCAAAGCGATATGCAGGAATGACACCCTCCGGCATCGAATACAATCGTAAACGGGACGACGATTCTGTGACGAAAAAGCGTCTTTTTTGTGTTCCATTTTGCAAGATTATGCCTCCAAAAAAACGAAGGCATTTTTGTGCAATATCAATAGAAAAACGCAAGAAATCCGTGCGATGGTGACGGGCTTTGGTCCAAACGGACAGGAATGTGTAAATTTTTTATCGCTTGTGTATAGAGTGCATAGGGAGCATCATGAAATTTCTTCTGCATGAAAACTTGCAAAGAGATTGAATCGGTGATAGATTAAGCATACGAAGGTTTTGCTGTAGATACAAAAAACGGATATACACGCAGGGGGAGCCCCTGGCGTTTATCAATAGGGACTGCGGCGGTTCGGGATGCCAGATGCGGACTGCGGCAGTACCGTACACAGACTTTCAAAAAAATGTAAAGCACAACCAACAGGGAGGGAACCAAGATGAGAGAGATTAATGCACAGGACATTACCGCTCAGGTAAAGCGTCTCTGCATGGAAGCAAACTCCTATCTTCCTGAAGATATCAAGGAGAAGATCACTGCAAGTGAACAGGCAGAGCCATGGGCACTGGCAAAAAACATTTTGGGTATCATCAGAGAAAACTATCTGATTGCTGAGGACGCATACGTTCCGGTTTGCCAGGATACCGGTGTAGCCTGCGTATTCATCGAGATGGGCCAGGACGTTCATGTCAATGGCAACCTGGAAGAGGCAATCCACGAGGGCGTTAGACAGGGTTACACCGAGGGCTGCCTGCGTAAATCCGTAGTCAGAGACCCACTGGACCGTGTCAACACCACCGACAATACACCGGCAATGATTTACTATGATATCGTTCCGGGTGACGGCTTCAAGCTTACCGTTGCACCAAAGGGCTTCGGCAGCGAAAACATGAGCCAGATCAAGATGCTCAAACCTTCCGATGGTCTGGAAGGCGTAAAGGCATTCATCCTCAAAGCAGTAGAGGATGCAGGTCCGAACCCATGTCCACCAATCGTAGTTGGCGTCGGCATCGGCGGTACCTTTGACAAGGCAGCACTGCTTGCGAAAAAAGCGCTGATGAGAAACACCAACGTACGCAACGCTGATCCGTTCTACGCACAGTTGGAAGAAGAAATGCTCGAAAAAATCAACGCACTGGGCATCGGCCCACAGGGTGTTGGCGGCATGACCACCGCTTTGGCAGTCAACATCGAAAAGATGGCGACCCACATCGCGGGCCTGCCGGTAGCAGTCAACATTAACTGCCATGTAACACGTCATAAATCTGTAGAGTTATAAGAGGAGTCAAGGTTATGGAAAAACGTATCACAACTCCACTTACCCTGGAACAGGTAAAGGACTTAAAATGTGGAGACAGCGTATTAATTTCGGGAGTTATCTATACTGCAAGAGATGCAGCGCACAAACGTCTGTGCGAACTGGTAGAGCAGGGCAAAGAACTGCCATTTGACCCAACCGATTCGATCATCTACTATGTTGGACCGGCTCCGGCAAAGGGCAATCAGGTCATCGGTTCCGCAGGACCAACCACCAGCTACAGAATGGATGCCTATTCTCCAACCATGATTAAGCTCGGTCAGAGAGGCATGATCGGAAAAGGCAAGAGAAGCCCAGAAGTAATTGCAGCAATGAAGGAATACGGTGCAGTTTACTTTGGCGCAATCGGCGGAGCCGGCGCACTGCTGTCCCGCTGCATTAAAAAGGCAGAGATCATCGCTTACGAGGACCTGGGCGCAGAAGCACTCAGACGCCTGGAGGTAGAGGACCTGCCAGCATTTGTCATCATTGACTGTGAGGGCAATAACTTATATGAAACCGGACGGAGAGATTATCTGGAATCCCTTCGGTAAACCGGAATAAAACGCAAGTATTTACGAGAGGTGCAAGAAAATGGAAAAGAAGAAACTGATCCTTGGTGTTATCGGTGCGGACTGTCATGCAGTAGGAAACACCATCCTCAACCGTGCATTTCTGGATGCCGGCTTTGACGTAACCAATCTGGGCGTACTGGTACCACAGGAAGACTTTATCAAAGCAGCTGTAGAGGTTGGCGCAGATGCAATCATCGTATCCTCTCTGTACGGTCAGGGCGAAATCGACTGCACCGGTATGAGAGAAAAATGCGACGAAGCTGGTCTGAAAGGCATCCTGCTGTATGCAGGCGGCAACCTGGTTGTAGGTAAGGTTCCGGTTGAAGAGATCGAAAGACGTTACAAAGCAATGGGCTTTGACAGAGCATTCGGTCCTGGCACTGATCCACAGGTCACCATCAAATTCCTCAAACAGGATCTGGGAGTAGAATAAGCATCTCAGGGCATCGACAAAACTCAAAGAAGGTGAAGGCCATGAAGCCTGTTTTACTGATAGATTTTGGAAGTACATATACAAAAATTACAGCCGTTGATGTAGATTCTGAAGAGATTTTGGGTACTGCTCAAAGCTATACCACCATCGAAACAGACATCATCAACGGACTGAACAACGCCCTGGCTATCCTGCGCGAAAAAATAGGGGACATCCAGTTCGCCGAGCAGTACGCCTGCTCGAGTGCAGCCGGAGGTTTGCGCATGGTAGCAATCGGTCTGGTACCGGATCTGACCGCAAAAGCGGCAAGACAGGCATCCTTGGGCGCCGGAGCAAAGGTTATCAAAACCTATTCCTACGAGCTGACAGAAGGGGATTTGAGGGAAATCGATGAGATTAACCCTGATATCTGTCTGCTGACCGGCGGCACCGATGGCGGAAACAAGGAAAACATCATCTTCAATGCCCAGATGTTGGCGCGTTCCCAGCGCAATTTCCCAATCATCATCGCAGGCAACCGCAACTGTGCGGAGAAATGTGAGGAGATTCTCAAAGACAAACAAACCTATACCTGCGAAAACGTTATGCCCCGTCTGGACATCCCGAATGTCGAGCCGGTTCAGCAGAAGATTCGCAGCATCTTCCTGGAGCAGATCGTAAAAGCCAAGGGTCTGAGTAAGGCTCAGCAGCTCATTCAGGGCATCCTGATGCCGACTCCGTCGGCTATGCTGACCGCAATGAAGCTGCTGGCAAAGGGAACCTCGACCGAGGAGGGAATTGGTGATCTGGTCGGTGTGGACCTTGGGGGAGCGACCACCGACATTTATTCCATGTCCTTCGGTCTGCCAACAATGGGCATGACCGCATTAAAGGGCCTGCGGGAAGAATATGCAAAACGTACCGTAGAGGGAGATATCGGGATGCGCTACAGCATCCACGGAATTGTGGAGGCTACCGATATTGCCCGCGTGTCCGAATTGTCCGGACTCAGCGAACAGCGTTGTACCGAGCTCATCGATTATCTGGCGACCCACACCGATGTGGTTCCGTCCGATGACAACACCGAGCTGGAAGCCATCGACTTTGCGCTGGCTTCTCTGGCAATCGAGACCGCTATTACCCGTCATGCAGGACGGTTGGAACAGTTTTATTCTCCAATGGGTGTCAGCTATATGCAGACCGGTAAGGATTTGACCGCAGTTAAGACGGTCATCGTAACCGGCGGCGCGCTGATTCACACCAAGCGCACAGCGCAGATTGTATCTCATGCGCTGTTCTCGCCACTTGACCCACTCTCGCTCAAGCCAAAAACTGCAGAGGTTTTGGTTGACAGAAAGTATATTCTGGCAGCGATGGGTCTGCTGAGCACAGAATATCCTGATGTGGCGCTGAGAATCATGAAAAAGGAGTTAGTAAAAGATGGAGTTCATTGATATTAAAAATAAAAAATGGTCCGACGACGAATTTTATAAAGTTCGTAAAGAAATCCTCGCTACATGGGAAACCGGTAAAGAGGTAGACCTTGAAGACGGTATCGCTTACCATAAATCCCTGCCGGAGCACAAGATTTTCTCCAACAAGCTCAACAAGGCTAAAAAAGAGGGCGTTACTCTGGTACAGCCTCGTGCAGGTGTTGGTCTGATTGAAAACCACATCGAGCTGCTCAAACACCTCCAGAACGAAGGCGGAGCAGACCTGCTGCCAACCACAATCGACTCCTATACCCGTCAGAACCAGTACGAAAACTGTGCTGAGGGTATCCGTCGTGAAAAAGAAGGTATGGCAAGCGGCAATTTCCATCCATTCCTGAACGGCTTCCCAGCAGTTAACCACGGTGTAAAAGGCTGCCGTCAGCTCGTAGAAGCTCTGGACACCCCACTTCAGGTAAGACATGGTACACCTGATGCAAGACTGCTGACCGAAATCACCTACGCAGGCGGCTTCACCTCCTACGAAGGCGGCGGTATCTCCTACAACATCCCATACGCTAAAAATATTCCGATTGAGCAGACCATGAGAGATTGGCAGTACGTTGACCGTCTGACCGGTATCTATGAGGAAGCTGGCGTTGCCATCAACCGTGAGCCATACGGCCCTCTGACCGGCACACTGGTACCACCATGTATCTCCCATGCTGTTGCAATCATCGAGGCTCTGGCAGCTGCTGAGCAGGGCGTTAAGAACGTTACCGTTGGTTACGGCCAGCTGGGTAACCAGATTCAGGACGTTGCTGCAATCCGTTCTCTGGATGAGCTGACCGAAGAATACATGGCAAAATTCGGCTACACCGGCGTAAATGTTACCACCGTATTCCATCAGTGGATGGGCGGCTTCCCAGCTGACGAAGCAAAAGCATTCGGCGTTATCTCCTGGGGTGCTGCTTGTGCAGCTCTGGCAAAAGCAACCAAGGTTATCGTTAAGACTCCT
This sequence comes from uncultured Oscillospiraceae bacterium, assembly GCA_900547015.1. GTDB lineage: Bacteria > Bacillota > Clostridia > Oscillospirales > Ruminococcaceae > Negativibacillus. Next base: position 6,089 of record URFD01000023.1, read on the forward strand.
CACGAGGCAGCCGGCGTTCCAACCAAGGAAGCAAATGCTCAGGGTCTGCGCTGCACCAAACAGCTGACCAATATGCTGGTTGACCAGGTTACCATCGGCAGCCGTTTCGAGCACGAGAAAGAAATCATCAAGACCGAAACCAGATGCATTCTGGATAAATGTATCGCTCTGGGTCATGGCGACATCATCCTCGGCGCAATCGCAGGTATCAACTCCGGCGTAATCGATATCCCATTCGGTCCTGCAAAATGTAATGCAGGCATCATGCTGCCAACCCGTGACAACGATGGCGCAGTTCGTATTCTGGAGATGGGCAACCTGCCATTCACCGATGACCTGAAGAAGTTCCATAGAGAAAAACTGGAAGAGCGCGCTAAGAGAGAAAACCGCGAAATCTCCTTCCAGATGGTAATCGACGACGTTTATGCAATCAGCAAGGGTCGTCTGGTAGGCAGACCGAACCTCTAATCGGCAGCCTTTCTCTTACTCTGTCAGTCAGGGCGGCACAGCCGCCCTCTGAGATATTTTCCCATTTGCCAATCGTCGTGATTGAGAATCTAATACCTACGCGGGGAAAAAAGGCCCGCGGGGTGAAATAAGAAGGGAGATTTTTAAAATGAAAATCGTAAACGTAGTATGCGCACCAGGCCGTACAGGTTTCTTCTTTGACGACCAGAAAGCAATCAAATGCGGAGCAGTATCCGACGGTGCTGCTTATGTTGGCGAAACAATGACCCCAGGATTTAAATCCATCAGACAGGCTGGCGAGTCCATCTCGGTTATGCTGATTCTGGAAGACGGACAGGTTGCATGGGGCGACTGTGCAGCTGTTCAGTACTCCGGTGCAGGCGGCCGTGACCCACTGTTCCTGGCAGAGGACTTCATCCCGGTTATCGATAAATACATCAAACCTGCTCTGGTAGGCAAAGAAGCAGACAACTTCAGAGAGCTGACCAAAATGATGGAAGCAATCGAAGTTGACGGCAAGAGACTGCATACCGCAATCCGTTACGGCGTTTCTCAGGCTATCCTGGATGCAGTAGCAAAATCCAGCAAACGCCTGATGAGCGAAGTTGTTGCTGACGAATACGGCACAACCGTTTCCGAAGAGCCAATCGCGATCTTCACCCAGTCCGGTGATAACCGTTACGAGAACGCTGACAAGATGATCCTCAAAGGCGCTGCAATCCTGCCACACGCTCTGATCAACAACGTTGAGACCAAGCTCGGCAGAGACGGCTCCATCCTCAAAGAGTACGTTTGCTGGCTGCGTGACCGCATCATCCACCTGCGCAGCGATGAGTCCTATGCTCCAATCCTCCACATTGACGTATACGGCACAATCGGTCAGGCATTCGGCGATGACAACTTCAAAGCAATGGCAGACTACCTGGCAGAGCTGGAAGAAGCTGCAAAACCATTCCACCTGAGAATCGAAGGCCCAATGGATGCAGGCGAAAGAGAAAAACAGATGCTGTGCATGAAAGGCCTGAGAGAAGAGCTGGATCGCCGTGGCATCAATGTTGAGCTGGTAGCTGACGAGTGGTGCAACACCCTCGAAGATGTTATCTACTTCTGCGACAACAAAGCTGGCCACATGGCTCAGATCAAAACTCCTGACTTGGGCGGCATCAACAACACCATCGAAGCAGTTCTCTACTGCAAAGAGCATGGCTTCGGTGCATATCAGGGCGGTACCTGCAACGAGACCGACCGTTCCTGCCAGGTTTGCGTAGACTGCGCAATGGCTACCAAGCCAGACCAGATCCTTGCAAAACCAGGTATGGGCGTTGACGAAGGCTTCATGATCGTTTACAACGAAATGAACAGAGTTCTCGCACTGAGAAACGCAAAGAAATAATGAACTGATTGTTGATAGGGATTCTGTTGCAGAATCCCTATCTGCATATTGAAAGATAACAGGACAGGGGGGCGTATCATGTCGTACATCAGCCATTTGTACAGTATCTATTTTGCTCCGCGAGGCAGCGTGCGTATGGCCGAGCTGGGAATGCAGATTGCACAGCAGTATCTGCGTCCGACCGATAAGCTCATCGGAATCATCGGAGATGCCGGCTCAGGCAAGAGTATGCTGATTAAGGGTATGTTTCCAGGGTTGGAGCTGACAAATGACGATGAAGGTGTCAATGTCCGTCCGCTGCCGATTTTGGAGATGCTGGACGACCCGCTGGGCATGGGAATCAACAAGCGCGGTTTTTCGCTGTTTGCCACCCCGCACACCTACCATCTGGATGTCCGGTTTGAGCAGGGATTTACCCAGTGCCCGGAAATTGCACGCGCAATCATGGCAGCGCTCGACAAAGGCAAGCGTGTTGTGGTCGAACATTTTGACCTGATCTACCCCTTCCTCAAGCGCGAGGAGGGCAGCCTGCCGGTCACCGCTGACCTGATGCTGGGTGTGGGTGCAGAGGTCATTGTCACCCGTCCCGACCTGTTTGGTCCAATCCCACAGGATATAGCCAATATCGTCTTTCAGTCCATTCGATACCGCAAGATGGTTCACTCCGCAGAGGATATCACCGGATATATTCTTTCCCACGGACGGCCGGAAAACTATAAGCACGCCGATGTTAAAAACGGCTTCGTGCTGTGCTTCCGGGACAAGCCGGTTGTCTCGCTGGAAAGTCTGGAGCGGCAGGTGCGGGCCATCATCGAGCAGGATGTTCCGATTTCTTACCACGATGAGGAGCATATCAATATCGGTGATGTCATCTTTCGATGCGATGCCCCGCGCAACCATGTGAGAAGCAGCGGAGAAATTGAGAGCTTTACCTTGATTAAGGATATCCCCTATGACCCGATTCGCAAGGCGTATCTGATTGTCGGCCTAGTGGGCCGGAAGGAAACACCGAAAATCGGCGCGGATATCGATAAAATCGAGCGCATCTATTAGAAGAGTTCAACATGGAAGGCTGCACAGCAACAGAGGTGCGGCCTTTCTTGTCTGGGTCATCATCAGGCTCAGCATAGAAAGGAGAAGGTGGATATGCAGAAGGGTTGTATCCAGCTTTATTATGGAGACGGCAAGGGCAAAACCACCGCAGCGATGGGACAGATTGTCCGCTGCGTGGGACATGGTTTCCGTGTGTTGGTTTACCAGTTTCTTAAGGAGCCAACCAGCGGAGAGGTCAGTGTCATCCGCAACCTGCCGGGTGTGGAATATATCGAAAATGAGGGTCCGATTCCCTTTATGTTTAACCTGACACCGGAGCAGCAGGAATTTTTCCGGGAAAAATTTCAGAAAAAGTTCGACATCGTTCGGGAAAAATTCTTCTCCGGAGAATATGACCTGGTTGTGCTCGACGAAATCATCGATGCCTATAATCTGGGCACCATCGACAAGGAGCAGCTGCACGAGATGATGGAGAAGAAGCCGGAGAACACCGAGCTTGTCATCACCGGTCATCAGTACGGAATGGACATGAGCGAGCTGATCAAGCGCGCAGACTATGTCACCAAATTTGTCAAGGAAAAACATCCCTTCGACTTGGGTATGCCTTGCCGCAAGGGAATTGAGGAATAAAAAAAACGCAATCCATGTGAATACAGGAGGCTGAACACAGATGAATATCAAAACAAGTGCCGTCGCAGGAACATTGGAATCCAGCGATGTGTATGTTAAGGTAGAGCCCTGCGACCAGCTGGAAATTGAGATCGAGTCGGTCGTCTATAACCAGTTTGCAGAGCAGATCAAAAAAAGCGTCATGGAAGTAGTGGAAGAGCAGGGCGTAACCACCGGTAAGATTTCGGTCAACGATAAGGGCGCCATCGACTGCGTCATCAAAGCGCGTGTAGAAACCGCAATCAAAAGAGCAGGAGGGGACAAATAATGAGAAGATCGATGTTATTCATCCCGGGCAATACGCCAAACCTGCTGATGAACGGCGACGTGCTGGGTGCAGACAGCATCATTCTGGACTTGGAGGACGCAGTTTCTCCGGCAGAAAAAGACTCCGCCAGAATCCTGGTCAGAAATGCACTCAAATCCCTGCACTATAAGGGCTGCGAAATCATTATCCGTATCAACCCGGTTGATACCGAATACTGGATGCACGACCTGGACGAAATCATTCCGCTCAAGCCAAACATGATTATGCCTCCAAAGGTTAGCTGCGCACAGGATGTAAAGACCGTTTCGGACTACATCGCAAAATTGGAGGAAAAATGCGGCTTCGAGAAGAACACCGTTAAGCTGATTCCTCTGATTGAGACCGCAATGGGAATCGAAAACGCATTCCAGATTGCCGGAGCAGACGAAAGAGTAGCAGCAATGTTCCTCGGCGGCGAGGACCTCACCGCTGACTTGCGCTGCAAACGTACCAAAGAGGGTACCGAAATCTTCTATGCCCGCACCCGTATGGTTTGCGCTGCCCGTGCTTGCGGCATCGATGTCTACGACACCCCATTCACCGATGTAGACGATATTGAAGGTCTGTACAAGGATGCAGCCTTTGCAAAGGGTCTTGGCTTCTCGGGCAAGGCTTCGATCTCCCCAAGACACGTCGAGGGCATCAACGAGGTATTCAGCCCAACACAGGCTGAAATCGATTATGCTCATGAGGTTATGGAAACCATCCGCATCGCCAAGGAACAGGGCAAGGGTGTAGTTTCCCTGAGAGGCAAGATGATCGATGCGCCAATCGTAGCACGCGCACAGCAGGTCATCGAGATGGAAAGAGCGATGTTTGGAGGCGTGGAAGACGATGAGTAAGTTAGTAGCATCTATCAAAGAGGCAATCGAACAGTGTGGTCTGAAGGACGGCATGACCATCTCGTTCCATCATCACATGAGAAACGGTGACTATGTGCTGAACATGGTCATGGAAGCGATTGCAGAAATGGGATTCAAGAACCTGACCGTCAATGCAAGCTCGGTATTTGATGTTCATGAGCCAATCATCGACCACATCAAAAACGGCGTTGTTACCGGCATCGAGTGTAACTACATGGGCGGCAAGGTCGGCAAGGCAATTTCAGAAGGTCTGATGGACAAACCGGTGATCTTCCGCAGCCACGGTGGCCGTGCTTCCGATATGGAAAAAGGCACCTCTGTCATCGATATTGCCTTTATCGCAGCTCCGACCTCGGACGATATGGGCAACTGCACCGGTAAATTCGGTAAATCCGCTTGCGGCTCCATCGGCTATGCGTTTGCAGATGCCATGAACGCAAAGAAGGTTGTTGTCATCACCGACAATCTGGTTGAGTATCCGCTGGTTGACTTCTCCATCCCGGAGGTTTATGTTGACTGTGTTGTTGCTGTTGACCAGATTGGTAACCCGGCAGGTATCGTTTCCGGTACCACCAAGATTACCCGTGACCCAGTCGGCCTGAAGATGGCAAGCTACGCTGCAAAGGTAATCGAGGCTTCCGGCCTGCTCAAGGACGGCTTCTCTTTCCAGACCGGCGCAGGCGGCGCAACTCTGGCTGCTGCAAAATACATCAAAGAAATGATGCTGGAAAAAGGCATTCAGGGCAGCTTCGGCATGGGCGGTATCACCGGATACATGGTTGATATGCTCAACGAAGGATGCTTCAAGGCTCTGCTCGACGTACAGTGCTTTGACCTGAAGGCAGTAGAGTCGATTCGCTCCAATCCAAAGCACATGGAAGTTTCCGCAACCCAGTATGCCGGTGTCAGCGGAAAGAGCGCAGGTGTTGACAGTCTGGACGTTGTTCTGCTGGGTGCAACTCAGGTTGACCTTGACTTCAACGTCAATGTTCACACCGACTCCAACGGCTACATCATGGGCGGTTCCGGCGGTCACTGTGATACTGCGGCTGGCTCCAAGCTGTCCATCATCATTGCTCCTCTGACCCGTGCAAGACTTCCACTGGTCGTAGACAGATGTCTGTGCATCTCGACTCCGGGCAGCACCGTTGACGTTGTTGTTACCCAGAGAGGTATCGCAGTCAACACCGCTGGCGGCAAAAATGTTGAGCTGAAAGAAAAGCTCAAAGAAGCAAAACTGCCGGTTGTTGAAATCGCAGACCTCAAACGGATGGCAGAAGAAATTGCCGGTGTTCCGAAGCCGGTTCAGATGAGCGACAAGGTTGTTGCAAATGTAATCTACCGTGACGGCACTCTGCTGGATGTTATCCACGCAGTTAAATAGTCCTTTACGGCGGCGAATCAAAGACACAAAAAGCGGACAGAATTTCTGTCCGCTTTTTGTCTTTTGCAGGTGATTTTGTTTAGACCCCTGCGCGGGCAGAAGCGTCCTGCCGGTTTGCCTTGAAAGATAGCCGAAAATCCCCTATAATAGAACCAAACAACCATTAGCTTTTTTGAAACAACAATGATAAAAGAGAGGGAATAAGATGGAGTACAGCCAGTTTTATGAGGAATACGGAGAGCCGTTCACCGGCAGAAAAAAGCAGAAGCTGGAGCAGTTTCTGCACCGGCTGGATTTGCAGTATGACCAGGGAGCGGAGTTTACCGTCAATCTGGTCACCCAAGACGGGGAGATTGCCGCCACCGGCTCGCTGGAAAAAAATGTGCTCAAGTGTATTGCGGTGGATGATGCCTATCAGGGAGAGGGACTGTCCTCCCGGGTGGTGACCCTGCTGATGAACCGCGCGATGGCACAGGGACACAGCCACCTGTTTGTCTTTACCAAGCCGAAGAACCGCGCCATGTTTTCCGATTTGGGCTTTTACCCCATCATCCAGACCGAGGATGTCCTCTTTATGGAAAATGTACGGGACGGCATCACCCGATATGTCCGCAGTCTGGAGCGTCCCGAGCAGGTGGACGGCCCTGTCGGAGCAATCGTAGCCAACTGCAACCCCTTTACCAACGGCCACCGCTATCTGATTGAAACAGCCGCAGCCCAGTGCGGAGTGCTGCACCTGTTTGTGCTGTCGGAGGACCGAAGCGCCTTCCCGGCAGAGGTGCGCTATGAGCTGGTTAAGCAGGGAATTTCCGGAATCGACAATGTCATCCTGCACCACACCTCCGACTATCTGATTTCCTCTGCGGTCTTTCCGACCTATTTTATCAAGGAGCAAAGCCGCGCAGGAGAGATCAACTGTGAGCTGGACCTGCGGATTTTCTGCGAATACTTTGCCAAGGAGCTGGGCATCACCAAACGCTTTGTCGGGACCGAGCCGTTCTGCCCGGTGACCTGCGCCTACAATCAGGCGATGAAGCAGGTGCTGGGTCGCTACGGAATCGAGGTTGTGGAGATTGCCCGAAAGAAGGAGGACCAGCTTGAAATCAGTGCTTCTCGAGTGCGAGCGTGCATGAAGTCCGGGGACTATGAGGAGATTGCCCGCATCGTTCCCAAAAGCACGATGGACTATCTGCTCTCGGAGCAGGGCAAAGAGCTTGCCCGTCGGATGCAGCAGGCATAGGGGAGAGCAGGACATGAAGAAAAAAGAGCAGTATCTTCAGGAGCTTCTGTCTGCGGCGCCTCTTTCGCTCGAGCAGGTCTTGCAGGCGCGGGAACAGCGGGTTCTGCGTCAGCAGCGCCTGATGAAAGAGGGAGGAACGATGGTCAGCTTCACCCTGAATATTGCAGGAGCGGTCAAATCCTCGCCCTTGTTTTCTGCGACCTTTGCAGAGGGAAAGCGCCGAATCCTACAGGGCTTGCGCTATCAGGGAGCGGCGGTTCTGGCTTTGGAGGAAATCCACGAGCCGACCGGAGATGAGCTTTGTCTGCTGACCGATGCCGACTTGGAGACGGTCAAGCGGCGGATGGTCGAACTGGAAGAAAGCTGTCCGCTGGGACGGCTGTTCGATATTGATGTGATGGATGCTACCACCGATAAGATTTCCCGACGCCAGCTGGGATTTCCTCCGCGGCGCTGTCTGCTGTGCGGAGAAGCGGCGGCGGTCTGTGCGCGCAGTCAGGCACATCCGATGGAAAAGCTGATGGAGCGGACGGTGGAGATCATCTGGGATTTTTTCTCTCAGCAGTATGCCCATGAGGTCGCAAACCATGCCTGTCGGGCGCTGCTGTACGAGGTGACTGCCGCACCGAAGCCGGGGCTGGTGGACCGCTGCAACAACGGCTCGCACCGAGATATGACCCCGTTTACCTTTATCGACAGCGCTTGCGTGCTTTATCCCTATTTTCGGGACTGCGCTCTGCGGGGAATCGAGCAGAGGGAGGAGCCGCAGCAGCTGTTTGCCATCCTGCGCTGTCTGGGAAAGGAAGCGGAGGACCGGATGCGCCATGCCACCAACGGGGTCAACACCCACAAGGGAGCCATCTTCTCGATGGGGATTTTCTGTGCGGCGGCGGGGATGTGCTCCGATTGCTTTGCGCTGGGCCAGCTTCCGGGCATCGCTGTACCGTCCCAAAACGGCGGCTGGGAGCGGTTTTCAGATGCCTGCCGCAGGATGTGTGTCCAGCTGCTGGATGATTTTTCCAACCAGCCGACCCATAGACCGGCTTCCGACGGAGAAAAAATTTACCGCGCCAGTAAAATCACCGGAATTCGGGGACAGGCTGCGGCGGGCTTTCCGGCGGTGTTTTCGGTGGGACTGCCTGCACTGCGGCAGGAGCTGGCTGCTGGGAAGGATGAAAACGATGCCGGAGTCGCAGTGCTGCTTCGGCTGATCGCCTGCGTGGAGGATACCAACATTGTGGCGCGCTCGGATGAGCAGACCCTTCGCTGGGCGCAGCAGGAAGCGCAGCGGCTGGCTGTGGAGGGCGCGGACAGACAGCAGGTGAAACGGCTGGATGCGGAGTTTATCCGCAGGAATATCAGCCCCGGAGGCTGTGCAGATCTGTTGGCTTTGTGCTATTTCTGCCACTTTTTGGAGGATGCAGTAAGGCTTTCTCAGTAACACAAAACCCCACGAAGCCTGTGCCATTTTGGCACAGGCTTCGTGGGGTCGTTTTATCAGTAAAAGAATTAGGAGAAGCGAAGCTAATCTGCCTAGGAATCCTTGCGGCAGCCTGCACAGCCTGCGCATGGATGGCTCTGCTGCCAGAGCTTGTTGGCAGTTGGAGTCCAGTTTTCAGCATAGCTGATGCACTTGCCGCACAGATGTTCTGCACTTTCCGGAGATTCCAGGTCGGTGGAATGAGCGCCGGTGCGCTGAACCATCTCCATGAGCTTTTCTGGGTTTTCCAGCATCGGGCAAGGACGCAGGTGGTTCTCGTTGAATGGCTGTCCATCGTGGTATGCCATGAACAGTGGGGAGGTCAGAGCTTCGAGCAGGGTCTTTTCACGGATGTTAGAATCCGAATAGTGGATAAAGACGCAAGGCTCAATATCACCGTTTGGATTGATATGCAGGTAGTTTCTGCCGCCGGCGATGCAGCCGCCAACATATTCGCCGTCGTTCTGGAAGTCGATGGTAAAGATTGGCTTGGTTTTGCGGTAGTTGCGGATGCGGTGGTACATCTCTTCACGCTGTTCTGGGGATGGCAGCAGCTCTGCAACGGCATTATTGCCAACCGGCATATAGTGGAAGAACCACGCAAATTTTGCACCCCAGTTCACCAGCTGGTCCATAAACTCTTCCGAGCTGATAGAGCCAAGGTTCTGGCTGGTGTAGCAGCAGGAAACGCCGAATGGCAGTTTTTTGCGTTTGAGGATTTCCATTGCTTTGACGACGCGCTGATAGGTTCCGACGCCGCGACGGCCGTCGGTATCGCTCTCCGAGCCCTCGACGCTGATGGCAGGAACAAAGTTTTTCACACGCAGCATCTCGTCAGCAAACTCCTCGTCGATGAGGGTGGCGTTGGTGAATGCCAAGAATTCGCAGTCGCTGTGCTTGTTGCACAGAGCGATCAGGTCGCGTTTGCGCATCAGAGGCTCGCCGCCGGTGTAGATGTACATATAAACGCCCAGCTCTTTGCCCTGGGTGATGATGGAGTCAATCTCATCAAAGGTCAGGTTCAGGCGGTTGCCGTATTCAGCAGCCCAGCAGCCGGTGCAGTGCATATTGCAGGCAGAGGTTGGGTCCAGCAGAATTGCCCACGGAACGTTGCAGTTGTATTTGCTGATGACTGCGTCGCGTTTTTCTGCCCATTCAAAGTTTGCGTTCATGATGAAGTTGTCAAAGAATCGCTTGATGATTTCCGGGTCGATGTCGGTCCAGAGGCTGTGGACCAGCTGCATCCAGTTGCCGTCAGGCTCGTTGAGTACTTGACGGATTGCGTCACGCTGAGAGGCGTACAGGTCTTTCGGCAGGACCTTGTCCAGCAGGTCCATCAGTTTAGGCAGGTTTTTTTCTGGGTCTTTTTCCAGATAGTCATAAGCTTTTTTCATGCCGAGGTTAATCATTTTGGCAGACAGGTTCATAATATCCCACTCCTTTAATCGTTTGGATTTCCGTTTTGCTTTGTCTTGATTATAGTGAAATGGGCAAAAGGGTACAATAGACAAATCGGAAAGGGTGTATAAATTCAGTACACCCTTTCCGATTTGTCTAATTTTTTTCTGTTTTCCCTAAATCTTTTCTTTTGGTGTAAAGTTTTGCAGCATATGGTAGCTACTGCCATCCATACAGCAAAACAGCTTGTCCAGATTTTTGAGCTGATCGCGCGGCATATCCCGTCCAATCCATTCCAGAAACAGTCCGGACAGCATCAGCAGATAGATGTTGGTGACAAACTCCTTGTCCTCCTCCGAGATGGATAAATCCGCGGAAAGGTCCTCCACAATGTCGGAGAGGATGGGCCGAATCCAAGATTTCATGTGCTCCTCCAGCTGGATGCGGTTGACCGAATGAGCAGTGTTGAGGATGAGGATGCGGTTTTGCAGCATATAGTCCAATGCCTGTCGGCAGCCCT
>URFD01000024.1 GCA_900547015.1 uncultured Oscillospiraceae bacterium
TTTGCCGCAAAAGAAAACACTTTCTTCCTATTTTTTAAAAAATGAGTAGTTTCTACAATTTTATATCGGAGTGCAGAAAATAAATCTATGTTTTGATAAGTCTTTGACTCTGTACATTTCTCGTAACTTAATGTTATAATAGTTTACAACGCACTGATTTATCCCCTGTGATGAAAAGATTGTGTAAAAATAATGTCCAATCTCTGTAAAATCAAGCCGGCCTCCACCGGGGTCCGGGACAAGAAAAGGTAGGTTATCTATGGGCAGTGTAGATTATTTTAGCATCATCACCTCTGTATTGGGCGGACTGGCATTCTTCCTGTACGGTATGACCCTGCTGGGCAACGGTCTGGAAAAGGTTTCCGGCGGCCGCTTGGAGCATACGCTGGAAAAGATGAGCAACAACATCTTTAAGGCCGTCCTGTTCGGTGCTTTAGTCACCGCAGCGGTACAGAGCTCCTCCGCCACCACCGTCATCGTGGTCGGTCTGGTTAACGCAAACATCATCAAGCTCAAGCAGGCCATCGGTGTTATCATGGGTGCGAACATCGGTACCACCATCACCGCACACATCCTGAGTATGATGGACATCCAGAGCGACAGCTTTTTGATCAACCTTCTCAAGCCAACCTCTTGGGCTCCGCTGGTTTCGATCATCGGTATCATCCTTTATATGGCTGGCAAAAAGGCCTCGAAAAAAGACCTGGGACAGATTTTGCTGGGCTTCGGTATTCTGTTCTTTGGTATGTTCCAGATGAGCGACGCCGTCGCTCCGCTGCGTGAGGTCCCTGCCTTCATCGCCCTGTTCAAAAACTTCTCCAACCCGATTCTGGGCGTTCTGGCCGGCGCTGTCGTCACCGCCATCATCCAGAGCTCGGCGGCTTCCATCGGTATTCTTCAGGCGCTGACCTCCACCGGTCAAATCACCTTCTCCTCGGCAATCCCGATCATCCTCGGCCAGAACATCGGTACCTGTATCACCCCAATCATGGCCTCCTTCGGCGCCTCCAAAAATGCGAAGCGCTCGGCCTTTGTTCACCTGAGCTTTAACATCATCGGTACCATGCTGTTCCTGCTCGGCGTCTATGCGTTCCAGTACACCATCGGATTCTCCTTCTGGAACAATGCCATCAACTCAAACGATATCGCGAACTTCCACTCCATCTTCAACGTGGCAGTCACCCTCATCCTCATCCCGTTTGCCGGCCTGCTCGAAAAGCTCGCCGTCCGCTTCATCAAGGATTCCGGAGACGAGGAGGAGCCGGAGACCGACAACGACACCGCTTCTCTGGACGAGCGTTTCCTGCGCTCTCCGGGTCTTGCGATCAACCATGCTACCCAGTGTGTTATCCGCATGGGCGAGCTGGCTTTGAAAAACCTGGGCCGCGTGACTGGACTGTTCTCCAACTATGACCTCAAAACCGTCGAGAAGATTCGCGAGAAGGAAAACCTCATCGACAAGCTGGAAGACCGCGTCAGCGTCTATCTGGTGCGCCTGTCCGAGGGTCAGCTGACCGAGGCGGAAAGCCGTCAGGTTTCGCTGCTGCTTCAGGTGCAGAGCGAATTTGAGCGAATCGGCGACTACGCCATCAATGTCCAGGAGTGCGCACAGCGCCTGTACGATATGGGTGGAAAATTCTCCAGCTCCGCTCTGGAGGAGATTCAGACCATGAGCGACGCGGTTTCCGAGTGTACCGCCAAGGCACTGGAGGCATTCCGCAACAACGACATCACCATCGCCAACGGCATCGAACCGCTCGAGGAGGTCGTGGACATCGTGGAGGAAACGCTCAAGGAGCGCCATATCGAGCGTCTGAAGGAAGGCAAATGCACCGTCGATGCTGCCTTCCCATATCTGGAATCGCTGTCCAACTATGAGCGAATCGCCGACCACTGCGCGAACGTTGCCATGCACATGATCAGCGACGCCGCCAAAGACCACAACATCGACCGCCATGAGTATCGCCGCATCCTGCATCAGGGTCTGACCGAATACTACATGGACCTTTACAACCAGTACAAGGCCAAATATTTCGACAAAATCCAGCACAGCACACAGGCTTAAAACAAGCAAACAGGCTTAAAACAAGCAAACAGGCTTAAAACAAGCAAACAGGAGAGAAGAGCGACTGCTCTTCTCTCCTGTTTTTTCTTTGCGGCGATTATTTCATCGAGTTCTCATAAGCCTCAATCATCTTCTTGAACGTGTGACCCGCACGACTGGCATCGTCGGAAACCGTTGGTACGCCTGCGTTTTCTTCGCTTTTCTCACATGCCCCAGTCATGTGACCGGCACGACTTTTGAGCCTTTGCAGGTATTTTTGAGTGGCATCGCCCGTGAAAATCCGAATGTCCAGACGCATGGAACCATCCTCTTCGGGGGTGACAAAAATCTTATCAATAAAAGTGTCGATGAAGTCCTTGGTCACGATTCCGTTTGCCACATCCTGCTCGGCGGCTTTCAGGGTGGAGCGCACTTTCTCCATGTGAGTACGGAATTCTGCGCTGGATTCCTCCTGCTGGTGAAGCTGGGACAGCTCCTGCTCCGCTGCCTTGATCTCCGCATTGCACTGAGCGGTCATTTCCTTGAAGTCGGCGGGGGTGATGCTGTCCAGAGCGACCAGCTGAAGGAGCTTGCTTTTTTTCTTGAGAGCCATCTCAATGATCCCTTCCTGGGTGTCAATCATCTTGGTCAGCTCGCCGTCTGCGGTCAGGGTGCGGTACATCTTTTCGTATTCCTCTATCATGGCGGCAGAGGCCTCCCGGGTGTCCCGAAATACCTCAAACAGCAGGGGAATGATCTCGCTCTCGTAAATCGGGAAGGAAGGGCAGGAATCCTTTCCGTGGTTGATTTTACCGGAGCAGACCCATTTGGAATTTTTATTTCCCGCCTTGTCCTTGGATTCACGACGATAGTAGGGGGTGCCGCAGTTGGTACAGAACAGCTTGCCGGTGAGAAGATTGGCGTGGTTACAGATGCCCTGCCGGTTTTTCACATCCTCGCTGCGGCGGCGAAGAACCTTATTGGCCTGTTCCCACAGCTCCTCGGTCACAATAGCCGGGACGATCTCACCCGTTTCATCCTTGAACATCACCCATTCTTCCGGGGGCAGGAATTTTTGCTTCTTGGTGAACATATCCACCACTTTCACCTTGTTGCCTACATAGTAGCCCTTGTATTTTGGATTGGCGATCATGCCAGACATGGTGGAGTGGGCAATTTTTTTGCCGTTCATATTCCGGTAACCCTTGTTCCAGAAAATCGTCTCAATCTGCTTCATAGAATATTCGTCGGTGGCATAAAGCTGGAACAGCTCCCGGACCATGGGGGCCTGGGCCTCGTCGATCACCAACCGCCCGTCTGCTTTCTGGTAGCCAAAGATACGGCTGTTGCCCAGCACCACATTCTGCTTGATTGCCTGCTGGTGGCCGAATTTCACACGGGAGGAGAGCTTTCGAAGCTCGTCCTGGGCAATACTGGACATGATGGACAGCCGCAGCTCGGAGTCCTCGTCAAAGGTGTTGATGTTGTCATTCTGGAAGAAAACCCCCACACCCGAAGCTAGCAGCTGCCTGGTATACTGAATAGAGTCCAGGGTATTACGGGCAAACCGGGAAATTTCCTTGGTGATGATGAGGTCAAACTTATCCTCTGCGGCCTCGTCCACCATGCGGTTAAAATTTTCTCGTTTCTTGGTGGAAATGCCAGATAGTCCCTCGTCAATGTAGCCGGGAACGAATGTCCAGGCCATATTTCGCCGGATAAAGTCCTCGTAGTAGGAAATCTGGTTGCCCAGAGAGTTCAGCTGCTCATCCGACTCCGAAGAAACACGGGCGTAGTAGGTCACCCGCAGGGGAATCTCATAGATGGAGCGAGTGCGAAGCATCTGCCGAATAGAATGTATGTCCATAGATACGCCCTCCTTAAAAGTTCGTAATATCATGTTCTGAAATTATTATACAATATAGTGCCGAATTTTTCAACAGGAAAATGAAAAAGGACGGCAGTGGGAAATATCCCAGCTGCCGTCCTTCCTGTCTTACCGCTCCATAGAGGCGGCACGGGTCTTGATCTTCACCCGCATCTTGTTCCGCTCCGCTTCCGTGATGACACCCTTTGCATACAGGGTATCGTTGTAATAGGTGAGCCAGAGCTGCTCAATGACGCTTTTTTTCTTCTCTTCCGTTACCATCTTCTTTTCACTCATTCCCGCGCACCTCCCGTAAGACGTAACAATTGCTTTTATTCTTGCCCGAAATTCCCAAAATCATGCAGTTATCGATAGGTGGCCTCCTTCTGATTGATGGTGCGGCTTCGGTACTGTTTCAGCACTTCCGGCGGAATTCGTTCCAGAACCGCCAGAGCATCGGCGTAGTCGCTTTGCAGCTTGGCATCCCGCAGGGCTTTCAGCGTACTCTCGGTCCGGCGTTCTTTCAGCTCCGCTGCCAGTTCCGTGTTTTTCTGTCTCAGCTTCGTCATAGTGGCGTCAGCAGTATCAAAGGCTCCCTTGTACTTCCGCATCTCAGTGTCCATCCGCTCCACATCGGGGATGTACTTGTCCAGAAACTTGACGATCTGGGCGGTGCGCTCCTTGTAGTTTGTGAACTTTACATCGGAGAGCAGGGCTTCCAAACGCTCTTTTTGCTTTGTCAGCCGGGTCATTTCCTTGAACATCCGGGGCGGGATGTGGTCACGGCCTGTCTTGCTGGCACTTTCCCCACGCTCCAAATTGGGATATTTCCCCACCATGTGTTCCCAGAACCTGTCCTGCCACTGGCTCAGTTTCTTCTTGTTGCCGAGAATTTCCTTGGCGGACAGGCGGTGATCGGCGGTCAGGGGGACAAAGGAAAGGTGCATATGGGGCGTTTTCTCGTCCATATGCACCACGGCGGAAATATAGGTTGCGGAGTCTTGGTTCTGTTTCATAAATTCCAGAGCGTGTTCAAAGAACGCCTTAATCTCGGTTTTCTTTTTTCCCTTGAAGAACTCCGGGCTGGCGGTGACCAGAGCCTCCACCACCCGCACACTGTCAGACCGGGTGCGGCATTTTGCGGCGGCGATCTGCCGCTCGGCCTCTGCCCGATAGCTGCGCTCTGGCGTGACCAGATGAAAGTTCAGGTGGCTGCGGCTGGTGTCTACATCGGGATTGCTGGCGTATTTCTCTTTGGTGCGCTCATTGTGGGATTCAATGCGCCCAATCTCCGGGCCTTTGTACTTGGCAAAGCGGAGGATTGCATATTGTGGCTTTGCCATTACCGATCACCTCGCTTTTTCCAGACGATTTCGTATCCCAGCACATCGGCCAGCTGTATGGCCTCCGGGTAGCGCAGGGATTCCCGCTGGAGCTTGTTAGACAGGTTAGATACGCTGTCCGACCAGCCGTACTCATCTGCCAGAAGGTCAACCACCTCCTGCATCGTACAGCCCTGCCGTACAATGTACGACTTGATTTCATTTCTCAGATTGGATTTCATATTGCGTTTACCTCCATAATTTCGTGATATTGGTTTTCTGTGCGGCAAACTGCCGTCACCGCCAGATGATGTTTTGGAAGATAGTGATTCCTGTTCAGATTTTGTCTTGCGTAGTCCTGTTCATAACAGCACCCTATCGACTTTGTGAACGAGTAGGAAGTCAGTTAAAATAGTGGAAAGAGCCACATTTCCGTATATCTGCATCACGATTCTGTAAATCACCGTTGAATGAAATGGGTGCAGTCTGCGATGTAAATCTTTACGGATTGAACAAGGCTTGATTGTGGCCATCGTTTTTTAGCACTGTTTCCAATGGCATATTTGCGGTGGAGTTGAAAACTGCCGTACGTACTGTACGGTACGTACAGCAGTTTTTCACTTTGCTCACCATTTCAGAAAAGAGGATTTCGCCAAGACCTCGATGCCCATAAATCCCCGGACACGTTTGCCGCCGACGTGGATATTGTTGGTGGCCTCCACATTGTAGTGGGCCTCGTTTTGGGCAAGCTCGGAGCTGAGCCGATTGGCGGACATGGGTTTTCGCACATTGTCCTCGCACCACAGCTTGTAAGCTTCGTAGATGGCCTTGGAGCTGGCCTCCGCATCTGCCTTGAAACGGATGTAGCCCTCGGATTGCAGGAACTCAATGACGTTGTTGCTGCTGCGCTTGACGGTTTCCACATTCTCATGGGCTTGTCCGCTGATGGTGAATTGATAATTATTAGCAAGAAGTCTGTGCAGCCCCTCTAAGCACCATAGGAAGATGCCCTCTATTTCTTCCATCATTTTCTCCACCAGGAACGGATCGTCCACACGGTCGGCGGGGCGGTCTTTGGTGGTCAGAACGATTTGGCGGCGAAAGAAACCGTCCGACTGGTCATGGAGGGCCGTCAGCGCACCGTTGCCGAAGCAGAGAAAGCGGGCATAGAGCTGGCTTTGATAGCTTTGGATGCCCTTGCGCTCCAAATCCATCTTGCACTCGGCGGTAATGATGGACTTGATATAGTTGGTCTTAGGCAGGGCACTCATGTCCATGTCGTCGTCCACCATCAGCAGCTTGTTTTCTAGGTCGGCCCGACTGAAACGGTTGTTTTCGATTTTCTGGATGCTGGTGGTGTTCATGCTGTCGCCCAAAATCGCCCGCATGACAAGTCCGATCCGGCTCTTGCCCTCGCCGCCCTTGCCGATGAGCATCAGCATTTTCTGGCCCTTGGTGGAGGGAATCAGGCAGTAGCCCAGATACTCCTGCAAGGTGAGGATGTCCTCCGGTACAAGCAAGTCCGATAAAAAACGCAACCAACGTTCCGGCTGAGGTGCGTTGGGGTTGTATGCGACTTTTATGCGGTTGTTGCAGTAGGTCTTATCCTCGGTAAAACTGCCGTTGAGGAAATAGGTGCCGTTGGCCATATGGATGCGGTCTGTTTCGATAGGCATAGGCGGCGAGTAGGCCACCATCTTCACCGCTTCGAAGAGGCTTTTAGCCTTCTTGGAGATGCCGGCAGTCAGGCAGTCCATAACATCCTCTAAAACCAACTGCTGTATTTTACCTTCGTCCTCAATCAGACCGTCCACGGTAAACAGCCTGTCCCGAATACATTTCATGGGATGGCGGTTCAAAAATGAGAAGCAATATGCAACCTCATCAATGGTTTTACCATCAAACCAGTCGGGCTTTTCCATGTCATCGAATTTCCTGTTTGACATGATGGGTTTCCTCCTTCCTTACATTGGTCACATGGGATTTCAGTTGTTCTAACCGATTATCCCGGAGCATCATCTGGACGACCTCGGTTCGCTCACAGGAGTCACCTACAGTCAACAAATCAAGATAATACTTGGTGGGAGCGAGCCAATGGCAGGCTTCCGCAAAGTGGTCATCGACGGTGTCCTCCGGTGATGTAGGTGAAAAGGCGTTCATCCAGTTATCAAGCAGCTTGTGGTATTCGTTCAAATACCGAAAGCACTGTTTTTCGTTTTCACAAAGCTGATGTGCCTTGTTTTTCTTTTTCCAGTTCTCTTGAATTTCTGCGGAGAGCAGCTTTCCCGATGTCAGTCCAAAGTCCGCTGCCAGCTTTTTTGCAGCCACAAATAAAGGCAGATTGTAAAGCTTGGCGACAAGGTTGATACTGTCCCCATGCTCGCCGCAGCCAAAGCAATAGTAGTGGTTATCTGCTACGAACAAGCTGGGGTGACGGTCATTGTGGAATGGGCATAACGCCATGCCGTTATGGTTGATCTCAATGCCGTAATGCTCGGCGACCTCTACCGTTGAGATCACCATTTTGATTTGCTCAAATAGATTGATTTTCAGGTCCTCCTTTGAAAATTGATTTTGGTGTCTCGCCGTTCTGCCCAATGTCGTTCCTGCCCCAGCTTGTCTGCGGCGTTTTGCTTCTCTTGGTGCGCTGAATGCGTCACTTCGCCGGAAAGCATATTCCCTTCGGACGGTCATGAAATTTTCAAGGTGCATCGTGGGTTACAAGCACATTTTCGCATAAATTCATGCCCTTCCCCGTATGTCCGAGAGGTAGGAAAACGACCGAAAAAACAGGAATTTCCACGCTTATGGACAAGCGTGATATAATAAAAAGAAAGCCTTAAAGGAGACCTCAATATGCAAGTGAAGCTGACAATCGGAGAGCGATTAAAGGATTTGCGGGTGGAGCGAAAGCTGACCTTGGAGGAGCTTGCCGACGCTGTGGGAATCTCCAAATCTGCGCTTGGGAAATACGAGTCGGACAACGGCAAGGACATCAGCCCGTACAGCATTGTGCGGCTGGCTGACTTCTACGGCGTGTCCGCCGACTATCTCATGGGCCGCACGGAAACAAAAAATCACCCAAACACAGCTCTGGATGAGCTGCATTTGAGTGATGGTGCGATTGATGTATTGAGAGATGGCAGATTCAATAAGCGGCTGCTGTCGGAGCTTCTTTGTCACCCAAATTTTCAACGGATGATGCTGGACACAGAGATTTATGTTGACCGCATTGCTGATATGCGCATCCATGATATGAACACTGTTCTGGAAGCCGTCCGGCAGACAGTCCAGATGAAGCATGAGGGCAGTGCCGAGGATCTCCACCTGCGGACAATGGAGCTGGCACAAATCCGGGAGGAGGAGTATTTCGGTCATGTGATCTCACAGGACTTGACCGATATTCTCCATGACATTCGGGATGCTCACAAAAAGGACATTACAACGGCGGATGATACAACCGCCGTTACACGAGTGCGGCATGAGCTGGAAAACGCCATGCACTTTGAGGGCAGCGACGATGAAAAGAAGGTTCGGATTTTTCTTGCCAATTTTGGTATCGACTACGATGCCATCAGCAAGGAGCAGTTTGTGACTCTGATTGAGATATTGAAGCTGTCCAAGCATATGAAAAGTCCCATCAGTCAGCGAGGCAAGGCAACCATGACCCACGGCAACGGAAAACGAAAGAGACGGTAACGAGAGCCAGGATGCGCCGCTGCGGCGGGACGGGAGCTTTTATATACCTCTTGTGCCCCCGGCAGCAGGACTTCCTTCTGCGCTGCGCTTATCATTACGCCCCACTGCCTACACACGAACAGGGCGATATTACGGATTGCCTATCCGCAATATCACCCTGTTCTGCTGTCATCGGAAAGTGTCAGTCCTGCCCCGAGCCTGCCCCTTTCCGCCGCCAGCGGTCACAAAAGGTATAACACACTAGACTTTGCAAGCAAAATCGTGTGCCAATAGGGATGCTGCTCGCCCCTATTGGAAACCCAGAGCCAAGGGGCGCGGGTTGCCGGTGGCTACCGCTGCCGCAGGCAGCAGCGCCGACCGAGCCGGCAGGCGAGACCTGCGCCCCTTTGGATACCCCATCATTTTCTCTCAAATGGTACCCACATTGAAAAAATCTATTTTCCAATGTCTGTCCTTTTCTCGAAAATGCCACAGCACACACTCTTAATTTTTGCAGGGACTTTGCAAAAATTTCAGCTTGTGCCGTGGTGTGCCGAGCAAAATTTCCGCGTTCGCTCACACAGAAATTTCCTCGCTACGCTGCTGCGGCAGGAATATTCAAGCGGAGATTTGGCTCTCTTGAAACGAGAGAACAAGAACGTCAAATTGACTTTGGAAACGAAATTGTTTTTGATTTCGTTTCTGAAGTTTGATACTTGTGTTGACTTTGAGAATGAAATTGCGTATAATATCTTTGAATTGGTATTGCGAGGTGAGCGAATGGATTGCATGAATGAGCTGGCTTCCATTGCGAAAGAGCATGGAGGCATTGTTGAAACAAAAATTGCGATAGCGCATGGCATCTCCAAAGCGATGCTTTCCAAACTGTGCAAAGAAGATAAAATCCATAGGGTTGCTCAAGGACAGTACATTTTCCCCGATGATATGCAGGACGAATTGCTGTCCATCAGCAAGCGGACAGAGCAGCTTATTTTCTCCCACGAAACGGCCTTGTTCTTGCATGGAATTTCTGATCGGACTCCCTTTGAGCATACCATCACAGTCCCCTCCAACTACACGCCTTCGGTTGTGATCAAAGCGGCCTGCAAGATATATTATATCAAGCCGGAGTTGTTCGACATGGGAAAGACGCTGCTGAAAACACCGGCGGGAAATGAAGTTCCGGCGTATGATTTGGAGCGTACCGTTTGCGATATGATTCGCAGTAGGAACAAATTAGGCACGGAAACTTTTCTGGCAGCATTGAAGATGTATGCCGCCAGCCCAAAAAAAGATTTGAACAAGCTGAACACGTATGCGAAAAAGATGCGGGTGTCCAATGTCCTGCGTCAGTATTTGGAGGTGCTTTTGTGAGCAAGGCAATGAGCTTA
The DNA here is from genome assembly GCA_900547015.1 of uncultured Oscillospiraceae bacterium. Lineage (GTDB taxonomy): Bacteria > Bacillota > Clostridia > Oscillospirales > Ruminococcaceae > Negativibacillus. The sequence continues at coordinate 10,303 of URFD01000024.1, forward strand.
AAAGCGAAGATTCGGAATATCGCCAAGCAGAAAAATATCCCCGCTCAGGTGATCCTGCAAAACTATATGTTTGAGCGATTACTGGTGCGGCTCTCGGCCTCCGCATATAAGGAGAAGTTCGTGCTGAAAGGCGGTATGCTGGTAGCGGCCATTGTTGGCCTGGACAACCGTGCCACCATGGATTTGGACACCACACTAAAAAATTTGCCCCTCACACCGGAGGCAATTCGCAGTGCGTTGGAGCAGATCTGTGCGGTCCCCATGGATGATAATGTGGCGTTTGAAATCGGTACAATTTCCCCCATCCGTGAGGATGATATTTACGGCGGCTATCGGGTGATGCTGAACGCCAGATTTGATACCTTGTTGACTCCGCTGAGTATCGATGTATCTACGGGAGACGCCATCACGCCCCATGCTGTGCAGTACAACTTTGCAGAAATTTTCGATGACGAAAAATCCTACGAGCTATGGGCCTACAACATCGAAACCGTTATGGCTGAAAAGGTGGAAACCATCCTCCGCCGCAGTGTGTTCAATACCCGCCCCAGAGATTTTTATGATGCCTATATTCTGGCAACCACGCAGAAATTTGATAAATCCGTTTTTGCTAATGCCTTGAACGCAACGGCTACCCACAGAGGTACAACGGAGCAGATTGCCGATGTGCCGGGGATTCTGCATAATATCGAAACCAGCCCTGAACTGCGGACGATGTGGGACAAATATCGGAAACAGTTTGCCTATGCAGAACAGATTGCGTACGAGAAAATTATGGCTGTACTGAAAACGCTGGTGGAGTAATAGCACCCATCCGCCGAAAAACTTGATTGGGAGGTTTTGCCATGACGATATTGGACAAAAAGCATATGTCCGAAGAAGACATCAAGCTGCAATATATCACCCCAGCTGTGACCGTAAGGTGGAGCATCGGAAAGATCACCATGGAAACTCAGATCACCGATGGCCGGGTCAATCTGAAGGGCAACTTCGTGTTCCGGGAGAAGCCCCGGCGTGCGGACTACCTCCTTTATCTGAACGCCAACAATCCCATTGCCGTGATCGAGGCCAAGGACAACAAGCACAGCGTGTCTGCCGGTTTGCAGCAGGCCATGACCTATGCCCAGATGCTGGATCTGCCCTTCGCCTACAGCTCCAACGGCGACGGCTTTGCGGAGCATGACTTTCTGACGGGACAGATGCGGGAGTTTGGTTTGGACGAGTTTCCCACTGAGGACGAGCTGATTGCACGCTACAAGTCGGAGTCCGGCATAACCCCGGCCCAGGAAACGGCCATTCAGCAGCCCTATTACAGCAGTCAGAACACCTATGCTCCTCGCTACTATCAGCGCATCGCCGTCAACCGCACACTGGATGCCATTGCTAAGGGGCAGAACCGGATTCTGCTGGTGATGGCCACCGGCACTGGCAAGACCTACACCGCCTTTCAGATCGTCTACCGACTGCTCCAAAGCGGCATGAAGCGGAAGATTCTGTATCTGGCTGACCGGAACAATCTGGTAGATCAGTCCATCCAGCAGGACTTCTCCCCGCTGGAAAAGACCATTCATAAAATCAATTTTGCCAAGGACGACCCCACCACCATCACCTCCCACGAAGTTTACTTCTCCCTGTACCAGCAGCTTGCCGGAAACGACGAAGGCGAGGAGGACGAGGAGGTCGTGGCGAAGTTTGCCAAGCTGTTCCAGAAGGATTTCTTTGACCTCATCATCGTGGACGAGTGTCACCGAGGCTCTGCCAAGAAGGACAGCAACTGGCGCAAGATTCTGGACTATTTCTCCTCTGCCACTCAGATTGGCATGACGGCCACCCCAAAGGAGACCAAGTACATCTCCAATCTGCACTACTTCAGGGAACCCGTCTACTCCTACAGCCTGAAAGAGGGAATCGAGGACGGCTTTCTGGCACCCTTCAAGGTCATCAATGTGATGACCGACATCGGCGATGGCTGGCGGCCCCGGAAGGGCCAGCGGGACATATACGGCAATGAGATCGAGGATCGTATCTACACCAACAGCGATTACGACTACAATATCATTATCGAAGACCGCATTCAGCAGGTAGCGGCGGAGATCACCCGCTACCTGAAAAGCACCGACCGAATGGCGAAAACCATCGTATTCTGTCCCACCGAAGACGCAGCCCTGCGGATGCGGAATGCCTTGGTGAACCTGAATGCCGACATGGTTAAGGTAAAGCCCGACTATGTCATGCGGATCACCGGCAGCGACAAAGAGGGTAAAAGCAAGCTGCAATACTTCATTTCCACCTCTCAGGAGGGGCCGGTCATTGCCACCACCTCCAAGCTGCTGTCCACCGGTTCCGACTGTAAAATGGTCAAGCTGATTGTGCTGGACGAGATGATTGCCTCCATGACCGAGTTCAAGCAGATCATCGGCCGTGGCACCCGGCTTCGGGAGAAGGAGGGCAAGACCCACTTCGTGGTCATGGACTTCCGCAATGTGACCCGGCTGTTTGCAGACCCGGATTGGGATGGCCCCATTGAGATTGATCCAGGCTTTGACCCGAATAAAAAGAAAAAGTCAGCTGATCCCACCGATCCGCCCGCCCCGGAAGAGCCGCCCATGCCCCCGGAGCCTCCCAAAGGCCCCAAGCCTGTGGTGGACAGAAACGGATGCAGGGTGGAGATCATTCACAAAACCGTTTCCGTCTATGACACCAACGGCAAGCTGCTTCGGCAGGAGAGCATCATTGACTACACCAAGGAGAATGTCCGTGGCGAGTACGCCTCGTTGGACAATTTCATCCGCCAGTGGTCTGCTCAGGAGAAAAAGGAAGCCATCCGTGACCTGCTGAGGGAGCGGGGCATTGACCTTGAAAAGATGAAGGCCGAACAGAATATGACCGATGTGGATGACTTCGACTTCATCTGCCATGTGGCTTACGACAAAAAGCCCCTGACCCGGAAAGAACGGGCCAACAATGTGAAGAAGCGGGACTTCCTCAGCAAATACAGCGGCGATGCCCGAAAAGTGCTGGAAACCCTGCTGGATAAGTATATGAACACAGGCATCTACGAAATTGAGAAAACAGAAATTTTGAAGCTGGAACCCTTCCCCAAGATAGGAAAGCCTGCAAAAATCTCCTCCTATTTTGGCGGCAAGGCGGGCTATCTGAAAGCCGTCCGGGAACTAGAACAAGAAATATATACAGACGAGGCAATCTAAATGAGCAATTTATCAGGATTTGTAAAGCGGCTCGGGACATCATGCGCAATGACGCCGGCATCAACGGCGATGCCCAGCGGATTGAGCAGATCGCTTGGATGCTGTTTTTGAAGGTTTACGACACCAAGGAGCAGGACTGGGAGTGGGATGACGATGGTTATACCTCTATCATCCCGGAGGCCTGCCGCTGGCAGAATTGGGCGGTGGATGATAAGTCCGGCTCCACCATGACTGGGGACAAGCTCCTGTCCTTTGTCAATAACACCCTTTTCCCCACCCTGAAAACCCTCCCGGTGGATGCGTCCACCCCCATCAAAAAGGCTATTGTCCAGACCACCTTTGCCGATGCGCACAACTATATGCAGGACGGAGTGCTCCTCCGTCAGGTCATCAATGTTATTGACGAGCTGGATCTGGGTGACTACGAGGAGAGTCATGCCTTTGGCGAGATTTACGAGTCCATTTTGAAAGAACTGCAAAGCGCCGGTTCTTCCGGCGAGTTCTACACCCCTCGTGCTGTCACGGATTTTATGGCCCAGATGATTCAGCCGAAAATCGGGGAGACCATGGCGGACTTTGCCTGCGGCACCGGCGGCTTCATTACCAGCTGGCTGAAGGAGCTTCACAAGCAGGTCAAGACCACGGAAGATGAGGAGGCCTACAGCCATTCCATCTACGGCATTGAGAAGAAGCAGTTTCCCTATATGCTGTGTATCACCAATATGCTCCTGCACAATCTGGATGTGCCTCAGGTATTCCATGACAACACCCTACTCCATGATGTGCTGGACTACGGCGAGGATGACCGGGTGGACGTGATCCTGATGAACCCGCCTTACGGCGGCAGCGAGAAGGCCGATGTGAAGAATCACTTTCCCAATGACCTTGCCAGTTCGGAGACTGCCGACCTGTTTATGTCGGTTATCATGTACCGTTTGAAGAAAAACGGCCGTGCGGCGGTGATTCTGCCTGACGGCTTCCTGTTCGGCACGGACAATGCCAAGTTGAATATCAAAAAGAAGCTGCTGTCGGAGTTTGATCTCCATACCATTATCCGGCTCCCGGGTTCTGTGTTCTCCCCCTATACCTCCATCACCACCAACATTCTGTTCTTTGACAACACCCACAAAACGGAAGAAACGTGGTTCTATCGGCTGGATATGCCTGAGGGCTACAAGCACTTCTCCAAAACCAAGCCCATGAAGGTGGAGCATTTTGCACCTGTGGCCCATTGGTGGAACGACCGGCAGGAAATCACCGTGGACGGCTTCGACAAGGCGAAAAAGTTCACGGCGGCACAGCTCACCGGGGAACTGGGCTATAATCTGGACCAGTGCGGCTATCCACATGAGGAGAAAGAGATTCTGGCTCCCATGGACCTGATTCAGCGGTACGAGGAACAGCGTGCCTCTCTGAACGCCGAGATCGACCGTGTGCTCGCTGAAATCACCGCCCTGCTGGGAGGTGCAAGAGAATGACCCCACAGGAGCTGAAAAACAGTATTTTGCAGCTGGCCATTCAGGGCAAGCTGGTGGAGCAGAGAGCAGAGGAGGGAACCGGCGAAGAAATATTAAAGAAACTGCAACCGTATCATAAAGCATTAAAGCCATGCAAGGATGAGTTGAACTTTACATCGGTGGATTTTGATGTTCCTGACACATGGGTTATGGTTGAATTGAACCAACTATTTGATTTTGTTGACTATCGAGGAAAAACGCCACACAAAATTCACGAAGGTGTGTTCTTGATTACCGCTTCTAATATCAGATACGGCCATATGGATTACACCAGAAAAGAATATATATCGCAGGAAGAATATGAGGGACGGCAAAGTCGTGGTATTACTCGAAAAGGAGACTTACTTTTTACAACGGAAGCACCTATGGGTAATGCGGCTTTGTGTGATTTGGAGGAATGCTCTTGTGGACAAAGAATCATCACTTTTCAAGAGTATACACAAAACACGGTACTTCCGAAGCTGTTTATGTATTTCATTCTATCACCACAATTTCAGCAACAGTTATTGGACAACTGTACTGGAACAACAGCAAAGGGAATCAAAGCAGATAAACTTAAACATTTCTTGATTCCACTCCCGCCCCTTGCTGAGCAGAAACGCATCGTTGCCAAAATCGAAAAACTCCTGCCATATATCGACCGCTATGAGCAGGCATGGAGCAAACTTGAGAAATTCAATAAGCGTTTCCCGGTGGATATGCAGAAATCCATCCTCCAAGCTGCCATCCAAGGCAAACTGGTAGAACAGCGCCCCGAAGAAGGTACGGGTGAGGAGTTGTACAAGCAGATTCAGGCAGAGAAGCGGCGGCTTGCCAAAGAAGGGAAAAACAAGAAGGAGAAACCTCTGCCAGAAATCGCAGAGGACGAGGTGCCGTTTGATATTCCTGAGAGCTGGAAGTGGGTGCGGCTCCGAGAAATATGCGATGCTGACATCTCTTATGGCATCATAAAGTTGGAAAATGAGGATAGCTCAGGGGTAAAGGTGCTTCGATGCAGTGATGTAAAGGAAAACACAATAGTGCCTGATAACATCCGAACAGTTTCCAAAACGCTATCAGAACAGTATTCCAGAACAGTTTTAAGAGGTGGAGAGATAGTAATCAATGTCCGAGGAACGCTTGGAGGATGTGCTGTTGTACCAATTTCAATGGCAGGATATAATGTAGCAAGAGAAGTTGCTGTTATACGGCAAAATCAATTTACATCTGCGCAGTACATTGTCTATTTGCTCATAACCAGATATTTTCAATCATTTATGTTTCACGAACTTCGTGGAATTGCATACAAAGGATTGAATATGAGTATATTGGCGCAGTTTCCGGTTCCACTCCCGCCCCTCGCCGAGCAAAAACGCATTGTCGCCAAACTGGAAGAACTGCTGCCGCTATGCGAGCGGCTGAAATAACGACAACATTCATGGATAGTTTGAGCATATAATAGTTTGACATAATATCTCATCTACCAATGCATGCACATCTTCTCTGCTGATATTCTTGCAGCATCCCTTTGCAAGTAATATCGCAAG
>URFD01000025.1 GCA_900547015.1 uncultured Oscillospiraceae bacterium
AGTTCCTCTATACCCGAACACTCGGGTATGATTTCGGTCAGATATGACAAAGGACGGTTGGAGGGGCAGGGCAATTTTTACACGACAAGAGGAAAATCTCTCTTTCCAAGCGGGAAGATGTGTTATATAATAAAACAGAGGGACTGAAAACGGCGGCTCTGTTTTCAGCAAGTTGTGTCATGAGGTGTAGTTGTCGATGGTGTTTTCAAATCTGTTCTTTATCTATCTGTTTTTGCCGCTGAATTTGCTTTTATACTTTGCGGTCAAAAATCAGACATGGAGAAATGTGGTGCTTTTGGGCTTTTCCTTGGTCTTTTATGCGTGGGGAGAGCCGATCTGGGTGTTCATGCTCATCCTGACCGCCCTGCTGGACTACTTTTGGGCAAGGTGTATCGAGCGGTTTCGCGCACAGGGAAACCGCCTGCGGATGAAGCTGGCGCTTGCCGCTTCCCTTTGCTTTGATTTGGGGATGCTCGGAGTCTTTAAATACAGCGGATTTTTTATGGAAAATCTCAATGCCGTTACCGGGTTGTCTTTGCCGGTTCCAAGGATTGCGCTGCCCATCGGCATTTCGTTCTACACCTTCCAGACTATCAGCTATGTCGTGGATGTCTATCGGGGAACGGTGTCGGCACAGCGCAGCTTCTATCGCTATCTGATGTACCTGTCCAGCTATCATCAGCTGGTGGCAGGCCCGATTGTCCGTTACAGCGATGTAGCGGCTGAAATTGAAAACCGTTCCACCACCATGCAGGATTTCAGCGAAGGCATCACCCGCTTCTGCATCGGTCTGAGCAAGAAGGTCGTGGTCGCCAATGTTGCGGGTGGACTGGTCGGGCAGTATCTGGACGCTCCGCTGCATAGCCTGTCGACGGCAGGCGCGTGGTTTGGCGCTCTGCTGTATTCGTTGCAGCTGTACTACGACTTCTCCGCCTACTCGGATATGGCAATCGGTATGGGCAGGATGTTCGGCTTCCACTATCCGGAAAACTTTAACTATCCGTATATCTCCCACTCGGTGACCGAGTTCTGGCGCAGGTGGCATATTTCGCTGAGCAGCTTCTTTCGGGACTATGTCTATATCCCACTGGGAGGAAATCGGCGCCACCAGATTGCAAACCTCTGTGTGGTCTGGCTGCTGACCGGACTGTGGCATGGGGCAAGCTGGAACTTTGTCCTGTGGGGTGCGTTCTACGGGGCTTTGCTGATTCTGGAAAAGAAGGGCCTGCTCAAGATTCTGGAAAAAATCCCGCGGCTGTTTTCTCACCTGTACCTGCTGTTTATTACGCTGGTGGGCTGGACTATCTTCTACACCACCGATTTGGGCCGATTGGGCGGCTATCTGCGCGTGATGTTCGGGCTTTCCGGTCAGCCGCTGACCGACCCGCAGTTGGGAATCACCTTTGCAAACCAGCTGTTCTGGCTGTTGATCGCGCTGCTGTTCTGTATGCCGGTGACCCAGTGGGTCAAACACCGCCTTCAGGAACATCCCACCAAAGCAAAGCAGACGGCGGTGTGCGTAGCGACGGCGATGATGAATGTCGTGCTGCTGTTCATCTGTACCTCGATGCTGGTGGGAGACAGCTACAATCCATTTTTATACTTTCGGTTTTAAGGAGGGTGCAACATGAAGAAACAGGAAGGCCAATCGCTGCATTTTGTCAATGTTTTTGTGACGCTGCTGATTTTGGCGGTGGTGGGTTGTCTTGCCCTGCTGCTGCCGAAACCGACCGTTTCTGAAATCGAAAAACGGGAGCTGGCCAAGCGTCCGCAGTGGAGCTGGAGCAGCTGGTTTTCCGGCGAATTTGCCAAGGAGTATGACGCATACTTTGCAGACACCTTCCCGGCGCGGGACGAGCTGGTGACCGCGGCAGTCCGTATGGAGTCGATGCGCGGCCTGCACCCCGATGATGTCCGCATCCATCAGGCAGCCCCGCAGCCGAAGGAGGACACGCTGACCGCTGCGGTCGGAGCGCAGGAAACACCGAAGCAGGAGCCATCCAAGCAGAACAGCTCCTCCAAGCCGCAGACTGACCCTTCTGCATCCGAGCAGGAGACGCCGGAGAAGCAGATTGACTACGACGCCTATCAGGACCCGAACGCTCCCGGAAACGGCTTGAGCGGAGAGGGCGACGGCGAACAGATCGAGGGCCTGTTCTTGTACCAGAATATGGGAATGCAGATTTTTGGCGGCAGTCGGGCGATGGCAGAGCGGTATGCCAATACCATTAATTCCTATACCAACGCGCTGGACGGGGTGCAGGTTTACAGCATGGTCATCCCGACCCCAATCGAATTTTACCTGCCGCCGAAGTATCAGGGAATCTCCCCAAGCCAGAAGGAGAATATCGAGTTCATCAATTCGCACCTGCTTCCGCAGGTCAAGCGGGTGGACGCATACAGCGAAATCGAGAAGCAGAAGGACGATTATCTCTATTTCCGCACCGACCACCACTGGACGGCGCGCGGAGCCTATGCGGCCTATCTGGCATTTTGCCGAAGCGCTGGGCTGGAGCCGGTTGCCCTTTCGGAGATGGAGCGCCACCAGATTGACGGCTTCCTCGGAACCTACTACAATCAGACCCAAGACCTGAAGCTGGCAAAGACCCCGGACTTTGTGGAATATTTTGTGCCGCCGGTGAAGTGCCAGACCTGGCAGTATCGGCGCGGCAAGCCGTTTGACCCAGTCGAAAGCACCATCTTTGCAAGCTATGCTACGGGTGGCCAGAATACTTACGGTGTATTCCTGCACGGGGATTACCCGCTGACCCACATCAAGACGGACAACAAGACCGGACGAAAGGTCCTGATGACCAAGGAGTCGTTCGGAAATGCCTTTGCTCCGTTTTTGGTCTCCCATTTTGACGAGGTGTTTGTTGTGGACCAGCGGTATTTCGAGCTGAATCTCACCGATTTCATCCGGGAGCATGGGGTCACCGATCTGATTTTTGTCAATAATATCTTTGCGGCAAACACCAAGATTCGAATTGAGGAGCTCGAACGAATCCAGAACCAGACCTATGTGCCGTATGTCCCGGCAACACCGGCGCCGGTTCAGCAGGAGACCCCTGCCCAGCCGGAAGTAAAACCAGAGGCAGAACCAGAGGTAGAATCAAAGGTTCCGCCGAAATCGGACGAACAGAAAAAAGAGGACACCGATTCCCAGCAGAAGAAAAAGCGGAAGGTCGTTAAGAAGAGTCAGAAGGAATCGGCGAAATCCGAGGACTAACAGGAAAGGAGCAGAGGAATGTTCAACAAACACAAGACGGCGCGCAGGATGGCTGCCGCTGTGGCTGCCGCAGTGTTATGCCTGATGTCTGGCTGCTCCTCTCAGCAACGGAATCAGCAGCCCGGTGCGGCAAGACGGCAGATGTCGATGGTGATTTCTTCCGATGTGCCGGAGAGCGTCAGAAAGGCGGCAGAGGAATTTGCCAACCGTGTGGCCTACTATTCGGACGGAGAGCTGCAAATCTCGCTGAGCGAAAGCCAGAAGCTTAAGAGTGTTCTGAACGCCTCGGACACCGAATTTGCGATGGTTCTGAATGAGCAGCTCACCGATGACCTGCCGGAGCTGACGACGCTGGAACTTCCCTTTTATTTTAAACACGCAGACAATCAATTCAGCGCCCTCAACTCGGAGCGGACCCGCATCCTGCTCAACCGCATGATTGGGCGGGTTTACCCGATGCAGGTGCAGATGGCGACGGCCTGCGGCTATGAGGATTTTGCCGCCGATGCTTCGGTGGACTTGACCGACTTTCGCAAGCAGTATCCGCTGGCGGTCAAGCGGTCGTTTTTTGTGGAGGAGCTGCAACAGGACCTCGGCGCAAAAGAAATCGAGGCAGAAAACCCGATGGCGCTGCTGCTGTCCGGTCAGGCAGAGATTGCCACAGTGAAATTGCAGCAGGTGGTCTCGGCGATGGAGCGCACCGAGGAGGAGAAAAAGGAGCTGGTCGTGCTGGACAGTGCCCAGAAGATTCAGACAGTCTACCTCTTGTCGGGGCAGGATGTGATGGATTCCCTGACGCCGCGCCAGCGTGCAGCGGTCAAACAGGCGGCTGTGATGGCGTGCGGATATTGCCGGGTGCTCACCGACCAGAAGCACCAGAAGGAGCAGGAGCAGCTGCGCCGGATGGGGGTGGAAATCCTGCCCATCAATCTGGAAAAATATTACGCAATGCTGGGGGATATCTACCAGTACGAAAATGACCGGATGCTCTATCAGCTCGATGCGGAGCTGGACCGGGTGATGCGAAGCGACTCGGTCAAGGAAACCTTTTAGTCGATGCGAAGTGCTCGGGAGTCGGCGGTCATTCGGTCTTGCTGCACAAAAACACCTCCCAGTCCGGAGGGAGATTCGTATTGGCGGATGAATGTTTTTGATTTCCCGGGAAATGCTCGGGGAAATAAGTTGACAAAGTCCCAAAATCATGATAGATTAAAGATGGTTTCAACAGAATATCTGGAAAATCGATGAGAAGGAAGTAAAACGATCAGCGCACTCACAGAGAGCCGGCACCAGCTGAAAGCCCGGCAGAAAGCGGAATCGACAAAGTAGCCTTTGAGAGTATGCCGAACGAAAGGGTGCAGGCCACCTTTTTCAGTAGACCATAACGGTTGGACCCCGTTACCGGCCCGGCGTGTTGAGCTTGATTCAGCATGTGCTGAGTGGGCAGTTCATCTGCCAAGTAAGGTGGTACCGCAGGAATTTGAATCTCCTGTCCTTTGCAACGTGCAAGGGACGGGAGTTTTTTTATTTCCAGTCGTTTTCCAAAAGGCTGCACAACAACTTTTATGATTGCAAATTTTATGAAAGAGGAGGAGCTGTCATATGAAAGAATTATCGAAAATCTATGACCCCAAACAGGTAGAAGACCGCACCTACCAATTTTGGCTGGACGGCGGATATTTCCACGCTGAGCCAAATCCGGATAAAAAACCATACACCATCGTGATCCCGCCACCGAACATCACCGGTCAGCTGCACATGGGCCACGCACTCGACGAGACCTTGCAGGATATCCTGATTCGTTTCCGCCGGATGCAGGGCTATGAAACCCTCTGGCTGCCGGGTACCGACCACGCTTCCATCGCGACCGAGGCAAAGATTGTCAACGCGATGAAGGAGGAAGGTCTGACCAAGGAGGATTTGGGCAGAGAGGGCTTCCTGGAGCGTGCATGGGAGTGGAAACGCAAATACGGCGGCAGAATCATCGAGCAGCTCAAAAAGCTGGGCTCCTCCTGTGACTGGGACAGAGAGCGGTTCACACTGGATGACGGATGCTCCGAGGCAGTCAAAGAGGTGTTTGTCAACCTGTACAACAAGGGACTCATCTATCAGGGCGAGCGCATCATCAACTGGTGTCCGCACTGCATGACCTCCATCTCGGATGCAGAGGTAGAGTATGAGGAGCAGGCAGGCCACTTCTGGCACCTGCGTTATCCGCTGGCTGACGGCAGCGGCGATGTTGTTCTGGCAACCACCCGTCCGGAAACCATGCTGGGCGATACCGCAGTAGCGGTTAACCCGAAGGATGAGCGCTATCAGAACCTGATTGGCAAAAATGTCATACTGCCGCTGCTCAACCGAGAAATCCCGATTGTCGGCGACGAGTATGTTGACATGGAATTTGGTACCGGCGTTGTCAAAATCACACCGGCACACGACCCGAACGACTATGAGGTAGGCCGCCGCCATGACCTGCCAATCATCAAGGTTATGAACGACGATGCAACCATGACCGCAGCCTGCGGCAAATATGCCGGCATGGACCGCTATGAGGCTAGAAAAGCAATCGTCAAGGATCTGGAGGAGCAGGGCTATCTGCTCAAGGTAGAGGACCATGCCCACAATGTCGGCACCTGCTACCGCTGCGGAACCACCGTTGAGCCGATGATTTCCAAGCAGTGGTTTGTAAAGATGGAGCCTCTGGCAAAACCTGCCATCGGTGTTGTTCGTGACGGACGAATCAAGCTGATTCCGGAGCGTATGAACAAGACCTATTACAACTGGATGGAGAACATCAAAGACTGGTGTATCTCCCGTCAGCTCTGGTGGGGTCACCGCATCCCGGCTTATTACTGCGAGGAGTGCGGCGAGGTCATCGTTGCAAAGGATGCTCCGTCCGTTTGTCCGAAGTGCGGCAGCGCACACCTGCATCAGGATGAGGATACCCTCGATACCTGGTTCAGCTCGGCACTCTGGCCATTCTCCACTTTGGGCTGGCCGAACAACACCGAGGAGCTCAAATACTTCTACCCGACCAGCACACTGGTTACCGGCTACGACATCATCTTCTTCTGGGTTGCCCGTATGATTTTCTCCGGCTTGGAGCATATGGGAGATATCCCATTCAATACCGTTCTGTTCCACGGTCTGGTTCGTGACGCACAGGGCAGAAAGATGTCCAAGTCTCTGGGCAACGGCATCGACCCGCTGGAAATCATCGACCAGTACGGTGCAGACGCTCTGCGCTTTACCTTGGCAACCGGCAACACCCCGGGCAACGATATGCGTTTCAGCGATGAGAAGGTTCTCTCCAGCCGAAACTTCGCCAACAAGATTTGGAACGCTTCCCGATTTGTTCTCATGAACCTCAAGGACGAGCAGATGAATCTGGAGCTTCCGCAGGAGCTGGCAATCGAGGACAAGTGGGTTCTCTCCAAATACAACAAGCTGGTTCGCGAGGTTACCGATAACCTCGAGCGCTTCGAGCTGGGCATCGCAGTCAGCAAGCTGTATGACTTCATCTGGGATGTTTTCTGCGACTGGTATGTTGAGCTGGCAAAGACCAGACTTTGGGAGGATGGCGCAGAGGCAGAGGTTGCAAGAAAAGTACTGGTTTATGTCATGAGCAACACCCTCAAGCTGCTGCACCCATTCATGCCGTTTATTACCGAGGAAATCTGGCAGGCTCTGCCGCATGAGGGCGAAAGCATCATGGTATCTCAGTGGCCGGTTTACCGCGAGGAGCTGGACTTCTCGGCTCAGGAGCAGGAGTTTGAAAAGGTCATGGATGCCATCAAGGCAGTTCGTGCCCGCCGTTCCGAGATGAACGTACCGCCGAGCAAGAAGGCAACCCTGTATATCGAGACTGCATCCGAGGATATTTTCCGCCAGTCCACCGCTTTCCTGACCCGTCTGGCATGGGCAGAGGAGGTTGTTCTGGGTGCGCCGGAGGATGCACCGTCCTGCGTTCAGGTCATCACCGACAGCGCCAAAATCTATATGCCGCTGGCACAGCTGGTAGACCGCGACAAGGAGATTGCAAGACTGACCAAGGAAAAGCAGGCCTGCGAGAAGGACATCTCCTTCTTGGAGGGCAAGCTGGGCAATCCTGGCTTTGTGGCAAAGGCTCCGGAAAAGGTCATCAACGACCAGAGAGCGAAGCTGGAAAAAGCCAAAGAGCTGCTCGCAAAAATCGAGTCGAGCCTTGCAGCTTTCAACAACTAAACAACTCCCTTGTGGAAAAAAAGGATCCCCGGAACACAGCCGTGTTCCGGGGATTTTGTCGTGTGGCTTACTGTCTAATAAAAATGACAGGATTAGATGAGGGACGAGATGGACTCGCAATTTCCCTGATAGGTGATCGTAGCCTTTAGGGTAAAGGACTGCTGTAGATTCTCCATCTTCCTACGATTTTAAATGATTTCTTTCCTTTCGTCTATCATAAGAGAGGATGCAATTCAATCAAGATAGAAAAAATCAATCGGGGAGATATAGACAGAATCAATCTATCAATACCTGCCGCAGGTTGAGGGCAAGCCGGAGAGACGCAATTTCGATTATGGAAATTCCACAAAGACCTTGCGTGAAATGCCGGGTCGGTTGTATAATGAAGATGCAAATATTCGGGGAGCCTTCCCCGTCCAAACCATACAATGAGGCAGGAGGAAATAACAATCATGAGAGCATACGAAAGACTGTTACATTATGTCAGCTTTGGTACCCAGTCCGACCACACATCCGACACCGTCCCGACCACACCATCCCAGAAGATTTTGGGCGCTGCACTGGTAGTCGAGATGAAGGCATTGGGCATTGAGGATGCCTTTATGGATGAGATGGGATATGTCTACGGAACCATCCCGGCAACCAAGGGCATGGAGAACAAGCCGGTTCTCGGTATGATTGCCCACATGGACACCGCAGAGGATGCTCCGGGCGACAATATCAAGGCGAAGGTTGTGGAATACAACGGCGGAGATATTCTGCTCAACGAGGAAAAACAGATTTATCTGACCGAGAAGGAATATCCTTCCATCAAAAAATATGTAGGCCAGCACCTGGTTGTGACCGACGGCACCACCCTGCTGGGAGCTGACGACAAGGCCGGTGTAGCGGAAATCATGACCATGGCAGAGACCCTGATGAATGACCCGACTATCGAGCATGGCACCATCAAGATTGGCTTCACTCCGGACGAAGAGGTTGGCAGAGGCGCAGACCACTTTGATGTAGAGCGCTTTGGCGCAAGCTTTGCCTACACCGTAGACGGCGGTGAGCTGGGCGAACTGGAATATGAAAACTTCAACGCAGGCTCCGCTCGTCTGGTAGTCAACGGTCTGAGCATCCATCCGGGCTCTGCAAAGAACGCAATGCTCAACGCTTCTCTGCTGGCGATGGAATTCCATTCGATGCTGCCGGTGGAGCAGAACCCAAGATACACCGAAGGCTATGAAGGCTTCTACCATCTGGGCGAGATGAAGGGCCATGTAGAACAGGCAGAGCTGGACTATATCATTCGTGACCACGACGCTCAGAAATACGAGCAGAAAAAACAGGTGATGCAGGATATCGCAGACTACCTCAACCACAAGTACGGCAAGGGCACCTTTGAGCTGACCATCACCGAGTCCTACCGCAATATGAAAGAGATGGTAGAGCCACATATGCACCTGATTGACAACGCGAAGGAAGCGTTTGCACAGTGCGGCGTTGAGGCACAGACCGTTCCGATTCGCGGCGGCACAGACGGAGCAAGACTGTCCTACATGGGTCTGCCTTGCCCGAACCTGTCAACCGGTGGCCACAACTTCCACGGACGCTTTGAGTATATCCCAGTAGAGGCGATGGACAAGATGGCAGAGGTGCTGGTTCACATCGTCAAAATCTACGCAAAATAAGTCAACAACCAGAAAAGGGGCACAATAGCTGTGGCAACACCGAAAACAAATGCGATGCGCATTTTGGAAAAAGAAAAAATCTCCTATGAAATGCACACCTACGACACTTCCGACGGACAGATTGACGGCGCTGCCGTTGCACGCAAGGTCGGGATGGACCCGTCCAGAGTCTTTAAGACGCTGGTGACCCAGGGACACAGCGGCGGTTATTTCGTCTGCGTCCTGCCGGTGGAGCATGAGCTGAACCTGAAGAAGGCTGCCAAGGTGTTCGGAGAAAAGTCGTTGGAGATGATTCCGGTTGCAAAAATCAATGCGGTCACCGGATATATCCGCGGCGGCTGTTCGCCGATTGGGATGAAGAAAAACTACCGAACCGTCTTTGACAGCTCGGCACAGCAGCAGGAAACGATGGTGGTCAGCGGAGGAAAGATTGGTTTTCAGATTGAAGCCAAGCCCGATAACCTGCTCAAGGCCTGCGGCGGCGTTTATGCAGATATTCTGGCAGAGTAGAACAAACAGAACAAAAAGAAAGGGGCGCAGACCACATGGTCTGCGCCTCTTTGCGTTATGCTGTGAAATGATGGTTCGGATTATTTTTTTGCTTCCTTTGCCCAGCTGTCCTTGAGTCCGACAATCTGGTTAAAGACGCCCTCGTCCTTGCTGTCCTTGCAGAAGTAGCCGGTGCGGACAAACTGGAATTTATCTCCGGCCTTTGCCTCTGCCAGAGCCGGCTCCATCTTGCAGCCGGTCAGCTCGGTCAGGGAGTTTGGATTGAGGTAGTCCAGATAGTTGGTGCCTTCCGGAACATCGTTGACATTTTCCAGAGTGAAGAGGTAGTCATACAGACGGACGGTGGCATCGACTGCGTACTTGGCAGATACCCAATGGATGGTGCCTTTAATCTTTCTGCCATCGACCGGGTTGCCGTTGCCGGTTTCAAGGTCAGCAGTGCAGTGCAGCTCGACAACATTGCCGTCGCTGTCCTTGATGACCTCGTTGCACTTGACGATGTAGGCGCCCATCAGACGAACCTCGCCGTCCGGCTTCATACGGAAGAATTTCGGAGGCGGTACCTCTGCGAAGTCATCGGCATCGATGTACAGCTCGCGGGTGAACGGAACGGCTCTGACACCGGCTTCCTCATTCTTCGGGATGTTTGGCAGCTCGAAGGTTTCTTCCTTGTCCTCCGGATAGTTGGTGATGACAACCTTGATCGGGTGCAGAACTGCGACACGGCGCTGTGCGTTGGTGTTCAGCTCGTCGCGGATGCAGTGCTCGAGCAGGCCGATGTCAACGATACTGTAAGCCTTGGCAACGCCGGCTTTTTTGACGAACTCGTTGATTGCGCTTGGAGTGTAGCCGCGGCGGCGCAGTGCACAGATGGTAGGCATACGAGGGTCATCCCAGCCGTCTACCTTTTTGGTTTCAACCAGCTCGCGCAGATAGCGCTTGCTCATAACGGTGTGGGTGACATTCAGGCGGGCAAATTCATACTGATGCGGTTTGTGCTCGAAGCCGATGTTATCTACAACCCAGTCGTACAGAGGGCGGTGGTTCTCAAATTCGATGGAGCACAGAGAATGGGTGATGCCTTCCAGTGCGTCCTGAATTGGGTGAGCGAAGTCATACAGAGGATAGATGCACCACTTGTCGCCCTGACGGTGATGGTGTGCGTGTACGATGCGGTAGATGGCAGGGTCACGCAGGTTCATGTTCGGGGACGCCATATCGATTTTAGCGCGCAGGGTGTGGCTGCCGTCCGGGAATTCGCCGTTTTTCATCCGCTCGAACAGGTCTAAGTTTTCCTCGACGCTGCGGTTGCGGCATGGGCTTTCCTTGCCAGGCTCGGTGAGGGTGCCACGGTATTCACGCATCTGCTCTGCGTTCAGGTCATCGACATAAGCCTTACCGTCGCGGATGAGCTTGACCGCAAATTCATAGCATTTGTCAAAATAATCGGAGCCGTAGAAGATGCCGCCGGTCGGCTCTGCACCCAGCCAGCGCAGGTCCTCCTCGATGGATTTTACATACTCGTCATCCTCACGGACCGGGTTGGTGTCGTCGAAGCGCAGGTTAAACAGGCCGTGGTATTTCTGTGCAGTGCCGGAGTTAATCCAGATGGCCTTGGCAGAGCCGATGTGGAGGTATCCGTTCGGCTCCGGTGGAAAACGGGTGTGGATTTCCTTGACCTTGCCCTCGGCAAGGTCTTTGTCAATGATGTCGTGAATAAAGTTGGATACATTTTCGGTATCCAGAATTTTTTCATCAGCCATAATATCATGATCCTTTCAGGTCGTAAATGTGGGTGGTCGGTCCGTTATCTGCTGACAGTCTCAATCGCCTCAGCCAGACGCTGCTGGCAGGTCTGCTCGCCGAGAATCTGCATGACGCTGCACAGGTCAGGAGAATTGGTTCTGCCGGTGATTGCCAGACGGATGACCTGGCTGACATCGCCGACATGACCCTTAAACTGGTCCGGATTCTTTTTGTAATCCTTTGGTTTTCCGGCGAAGCCCAGCTCTTCTCCCATCTGGCGAACCTTGTTGAACCAGGTTTCGCCGTCATCGGCAGGAGAGTACAGCTTCTGGTAGCGGGTAAGGATTTCCAGAGTGTCCTCTTTGGAAAGGTTGTCCGGATACTGAGCAGCCGGAACATACAGCTCATCGTAGAAGAAGGCAAGGTAATCCTTGACCTCGCTCCAGATGGCAATATCCTTTCTTGGCTTTGCACCGCCGCGGCCGATGGCAAGAATCGCTTTGGCCTTCTGCTCGTCCTCGGTCATCAGACGGTAGAGCTGCTCATCAAAATCCTTTGCCCATGCGGTCACTTCGTTGTAGACCTCGTCAGCGCTCATGACCGAGATGGTGTTTTTGCTGACATCCTTGAGCTTGTCGATGTCGAAGAGGGAGCCGCTGTTGCCCATCTTTTTGGTGGTGAACGGGAAGTCGTTCATCGGAGCGGTTGGGTTAGCCAGTCTCCAGTCCTCGAAGTTGGAGTTTAACAGGGTCATCAGGTATTCCAGAACGGATGGAACCGGATAGCCCTCTGCGTTGTAGAAGTCCAGTGCAAGCTCAGGGTCCTTTCTCTTGGAGAGCTTGCGCTTGGAGCCGCCGTCCATCTTCATCAGCTGGGCGGTGTGGACATATTTTGGAGCCTTCCAGCCCATGGTGCGGAACAGCTGGAGGTGAATATTTAAGGTTGCAAGCCACTCTTCCCCGCGGACAACATGGGTGGTACCCATAAAGTGGTCGTCGATGATGTGGGCGAAGTGGTAGGTTGGGATGCCGTCCGATTTGAGCAGGACGATATCCTGGTCGTTTTCCGGCAGCTCGATGTCGCCCTTGACAAGGTCGCGGTGAACAAAGCGCTTGTTCGGGTCGCCCGGGCTGCGGAAGCGCAGAACATAAGGCTTGCCGGCCTTGATTTTTTCTTCAATCTCTTCCAGAGTCAGCTCGCGGCATTTTGCCCACTGACCGTAGTAGCCGAAGTTGATTTTCATTTCCTGCTGCTTTTCGCGCATAGCAGTCAGCTCTTCCTCGGTGCAGAAGCAAGGGTAAGCCATGCCCTGTTCTACCAGCTGTTTGGCAAAGGTCTGGTAGATCTTGGCACGCTGGCGCTGTCGGTAAGGTCCATAGGCGCCGTTGTCACCGTCGATGGTAGCGCCTTCGTCGAAGTTCAAGCCGTAGTGATTGAATACCCGGATGATGGTTTCCACACCGCCTTCGACAGCACGTTTGAGGTCGGTGTCCTCGATTCGCAGGAAGAAAACACCGTTGCTCTGGTGAGCCAGACGCTCGCTGACGATAGCGCTGAACAGGTTGCCCAGATGCATAAAGCCGGTTGGGCTTGGTGCGATACGGGTTACCTTTGCTCCCTCCGGAAGATTTCTTGGCGGGTACATCTGTTCGATGTCCTGGGGTGTTGTTGTAATATCAGGGAAGAGCAGTTGTGCAAGACGCTGATAATCCATGTTTTTCCTCTCCTTTATCAAACACATTCGAACTTGTCCGAGCTTGTCTGGACTGATACGAAAAATCAATATTTTTACAAATACTAGAATACCACAAATTCGATGGAAATAAAAGGGCTTTCCCGGTTTTGTGCTAAGAAAAAGGGAAGCCGTTTTCAATGGAATACATAGAGAATACAATCAGAAAAAATGATGAATCATGATGATTGGCGAATCAATGAGTCTATTGGATGATAATTCCCAAAAAGGCAGCCAGCTCAATGGCCTGCTGGGCGGTGACAATCGCGCCCTTGAGGTCGCTGAGGTTGAGCTTCAGTCCTCCGATTTCACAGCTGCGCAGGTCGATTCCATCCAGAGGGGTGTGCAGCAGCTGGATTTTTCGCAGGTCGCAATCGGAAAATTCGATGGACTGGAGCTTTCCTTCGCTCAGGTCTGCCTCCTGCAACGAGCAGCCGTTAAATGATACTGCCTTATACTTGGAGCAGGCCAGCGAGGCGTAGCGGAGGTTACATCCCAAAAAGGCGGTGTTTTGAAACAGCGACTGGCTGAAATTGGTTCCGAGCAGCTTGCAGCTGCGAAAGCGCACCCGCTGGGCGGCAAGGTCGTGCAGCTGGCAGGCGGAAAGATTGCAGTTTTCCAAGAGAACATCGACCAGAGAGAGGTTGTCCATCCGGCAGTTGGAGAAGGTGCAGCCGCGAAGGACGCAGTTTTTCAGTTCGAGATTGCTGCCTTGAAAATCCTCCAGCGTTTCATTTTGATAGAGCATCCCGCAGATTTCCTCCTCATCCTGCTGCTGGGCGCAGACTAGGTCGTACAGCAGGGTTCCGCTTTGGTGGGTGGGTGACAGCTGTGGCAGGTAAAGCTTCATGGGCAGATTCCTCCTTTTAGCAGTACCCTTTTATGATATCAGGTTTTGCGCCGAGGGACAAGCACAACACAAAGGGGCGGCGCTCTGCAACCAAACAACAGAACACCGCCCTCGCAAAGGAGAAAGTTTTATGAGAAAATCAAAGGTTTTACACAAGCCCTTCCCGGCGCAGGATGGGCAGCAGGCGGGAGCCAATCAGGGCGGCCAGCGCCATCAGCAGGGTGTCGGCAGGGACAAAGATGAGGAAGGTGGAGAAGATAATCTGCCACCAGCTCATTCCGGCGCCGAGGTAGAGATTCTTGATTCCGTAAAAATAGAGGATTCCGATTGCAAAATCCACTCCCGCTCCGGCAAGGCAGGCAGAAAAAATCGTGCCGAACCGGTAGTTCTTGCGCCGCTCGATGATGGTTCCGCAGACCCATGCTCCAACGGCAAAGCCAATCAGATACCCGAAGGTCGGCTGGAACAGATAGGAAAGCCCTGCGCCCTTGGTAAAGACCGGAACGCCGCACAGACCCAGCAGGAGATAGAGTCCGACGCTGACAGCACCATTTCGGGAGCCGAGCAGGACACCGGACAGCATGGCGAAAAAGATTTGCAGGGTGAAAGGAACCGGGGGAATCGGAATGGTGATAAAGGCGCCGACGGCAATCAATGCCGACATCAGAGCAATCAGAACCAGCTCCTTGGTGCGGATAGCAGGATTTTTCATGAGAACCTCCATATAATTTGTATCAGTAGTTACAAAGTATCAACAGTTACAAATTATATCTATTTTCCTGGAATTTGTCAAGAATAAATTTGAAAAAAAGATTAGGTTGGTGAAAAGCAACAAAATGATTGGATTTTGGTTCGGGATATGGTATAATGAGGGCGGAAAAAAGGCAGAAGCCTTCATTTTGTTCGGGGAGGAATGTTAGAATGAATCAACAGAGATTAAAGCTGGTTGTGGAAAACATGAAAAAAGCCGGTTTGCATCAGATGATCGTCACCGAAACCGAGCCGGTTTATTACCTGACCGGCATTTGGGTTGCACCGATGGAGCGCATGATGGCGGTTTATCTGGATGACACCGGAAGGGTGATCTTCTTTGGAAACAAGCTGTTCGGCGTTCTGCCACAGGACGGGATGGCGCTGGAGGAGCACACCGATACCGATGACCCGGTTGAGCAGTTGGCAAAAGCCGTTCTGCCGGGTGAACTGGGGATCGACGAAACTTGGCCGAGCCGCTTCCTGATTGGGCTGATGCAGCACCGTCCGGATGTGAAGCCTGTGATGGGCTCTCTGCCGGTCGAGCAGGCCACCATGTACAAGGACGAGGAGGAGCGCGAGCTGATGCGCAAAGCCTCGGCAATCAACGACAGCTGCATGGAGATGGTGGTTCACGCCATTCACGAGGGTGCAACCGAGAAGGAGCTGTCCACCAAGGTGGAGCATTTCTTTCAGGAGAACGGCTGCAACAGTCTGGGATTTGCCATTGTCGGCATGAGCGCAAACGGAGCAGACCCGCACCATGATGCAGACAAGACCGTCCTGAAGGAAGGCGACAGCATCGTTTTGGATATCGGCGCACCGTTCAACCACTACTGGTGCGACATGACTCGAACCGTTTTCTACAAATCGGTCAGCGAGGAGCAGCGCGAAGTATATGAAACAGTACGCAAAGCAAACGAAGCAGCGATTGCCCTCATCAAGCCGGGAGTTGCCTTCAAGGAATTTGACCTTGCCGCACGCAAGGTGATTGAGGATGCGGGCTACGGAGAGTATTTCACCCACCGTACCGGCCACAGCATCGGCATGAAGGTTCGAAGATGCAGGCTACGGCGAAGAGGGGTGCATCGTGTTTGTACGACTTATTCCCCGTTTTCCGGTAAGACTCGG
>URFD01000026.1 GCA_900547015.1 uncultured Oscillospiraceae bacterium
TTTTTATACAGGGAAAAACCATCCGGCACACGGCTGTGGCTCTTGCCGGATAAGGAGGAAAACGCGGATGGATAACGAAAAAATGAATGATTCCCAGACCGCCCAGCCCCAAACCGCTCAGCAGAGACACCGCAAAAGCGTGGGGGAGGCGCTGGAATATGCCGAATCGCTGGTGGTGGTCTTTGCGGTGATGCTGCTGATTTTCACCTTTCTTGCACGCCCGGCTACGGTGGACGGCGAATCGATGCTGCCGACCCTTCGCCATGGGGAACGGCTGATTATCTCCAACCTGTTCTACGAGCCGACGCGGGGAGACATCGTGGTGCTTGGCGGAGAAGCAGACCACGAGGAAGGCAAAAATCTGATTAAGCGCATTATCGCAACCGGCGGCGAAACGATCGACATTGACTTTGAGGCCGGAAAGGTTTTCATCAACGGCGAGGAATTGTCGGAGCCGTACATCCTGGAGGACACCCATCTGGAGGAGGGAACCCAGTTCCCGCTGACCGTGCCGGAGGGCGAAATCTTTGTTATGGGCGACAACCGCAACGGTTCGCGCGACAGCCGCTCGGATACGGTGGGAACGATTCGCGAGGAATATATCGTGGGCAGAGTGCTGTTCCGCTTTTATCCCTTTGACCGTTTTGGCAAAATCAGCGATACCGGCAGATTGAATATCGCCAGCGAGTAAAACCGGCTGGCAACAAAAATAGGAAGGAAGGAGAGGACGCACAATGGAAAAAGAACAGTGGCAGGAGCAGGGTCAGGAGGAACAGGAATATCTGACCCAAACACCGAGCATCCAGTGGTTTCCGGGACACATGGCAAAGACACGCCGCGTGATGAAGGAGAGCTTGGGGCTGGTGGATATTGTGGTGGAGCTGCGGGATGCCAGAATCCCCAAAAGCAGCCGAAACCCAGAGATTGAAAAAATCGTGGGAGACAAGCCTCGTCTGGTTGTATTCAACAAGGCGGATATTGCCGACCCGGCTGTCACCAAAATGTGGCAGGACTATTATAAGAGCCACGGAGTTCGCACCTTGGCGCTGGACTGCCGCTCGGGCAAGGGGCTCAAGGAGCTGGTGCCTGCCGTTCGGGAGACACTGGCAGACCTGCTGGCAAAGCGCCGCGCACGCGGGATGGAAAGCCGTCCAATCCGCATGATGATTGTGGGAGTGCCGAACGTGGGCAAATCCTCCTTGATTAACCGCTTGGCGGGAGGTAAGAAGGTCAAGGTGGAGGACCGCCCCGGCGTCACCCGCGGCAAGCAGTGGGTTCGTCTGGAAAACGGCATCGAGCTTTTGGATATGCCCGGCGTACTCTGGCCGAAATTTGACGACAAGCAGGTGGGCGAGCGTCTGGCATACACCGGAGCCATCAAGGACGACGTTTACGATTTGGAGTGGGTTGCGATGCGCTTCCTTGCTCTGCTGCGGGAACGCTATCCGCAGTTGTTGGAGGAACGCTTCAAGGTCACTGCCGAGGAATCGGCTGACTTGGAGCCATACGACCTGTTGGAGCTGGTCGGCAGAAAGAGGGGCATGATGATGTCCGGCGGTGTGGTCAACACCGAGCGTGCTGCCATCACCGTTCTGGACGAATTCCGCTCCGGAAAGATTGGACGCATCTCGCTGGAGCGTCCGCACACTGCGACAGCCCAGCCGGATTCGGAGGAAGCCCGATGAGCGAAAAACCGGATTTGTTTCTCTTTGACCGCCAGATTGGCGAGCAGGGCTTTGCACGGGTCTGCGGCGTGGACGAGGCAGGACGCGGCCCGCTGGCTGGTCCGGTGGTAGCGGCAGCGGTCATCCTGCCGCCCGAGGAGGAGCTGGCAAAGCTGTGTCCGGAGTTGATGGGTCTCAATGATTCTAAAAAGCTCTCGGAAAAGAAGCGGGAGGCTCTGTTCGAGCCGATTCAGAAGTATGCGCTGGCATACGGAATCGGTCAGGCAAGCCCGGAGGAAATCGACGAATACAATATCTTGCAGGCAACCTTTTTGGCGATGCGCCGCGCGGTGGAGCAGCTGGAACAGAACTTCTCTCTGACACCGGACATCCTGCTGGTGGACGGCAACCGCGACCCGAAGATTCACCCCTGCACCCGCACGGTCATCAAGGGAGACGCAAACTCCGCCTGCATCGCCGCCGCTTCGATTCTGGCAAAGGTCACAAGGGACCGTCAGATGGTGGAGATAGATGGCGAGTATCCGCAGTATGCGTTTGCAAAGCACAAGGGCTACCCCACCAAGCTGCACTATGAGCGGCTGGAGGAGTACGGGGTCAGCCCGATACACCGCCGCAGCTTTTTAAAGAAGCTGCATCTGGAGGACTAGGCCGATGCCGACGCAGTCTTTGGGACGGGCAGGAGAGGAAGCAACCGCCCAATATCTAATTGAGCGGGGCTGCTTTGTGATTCAGAAAAATTACCGCCCTGCTGGCCGCCACGAGGAGCTGGATTTGATTGCCTGCGACGGCAGATATCTGCTGTTTGTCGAGGTCAAGACCCGCAAGCAGGGTACGGCCTCTGCCTTTTGTGCCCAGCTGGCAGTCACTCCTGCCAAGCAGAAGCGCATCCTGCTGGGAGCGCAGAAATTCCTGCTGGACCACAGCAGCTATGCCTGCTACCAGCCGCGCTTTGATGTGGCGTGTGTGACCATGCTGGACAACAAAGTGGTTCAACTGGACTATTACCCCAACGCCTTTGAAGCGATGGGGATGGAATGAATAAAATGCGAAAGGAATGGAACAAAATGAAACTGTTTGATTTACACTGTGATACGATTGAGCGCATGGAAGAACTGGGCGAGAATATGCTGACTGACAAGTCGCAGCTGAGTCTGCGCTATCTGCCGGAGCTGGAAAAATGGTGTCAGACCTTCGCAATCTTTATCCCGGACAGATACCGCGGAGCAGAAGCGGTGGAATTTTATGATCGCATCCACGCTTACTTCCTGAAGATGCTCGACCAGCACCGCGACATCGTGGAGATGGTACAGAGCCCTTGCGACATCGAGCGCATCACCGCAGAGAAAAAATGTGCGGCAATCCTTTCGGTCGAGGGTGCAGCTGTTCTGGCCGGCAAGCTGGAAAATGTTGAAAAGCTCGCGAAGGACGGAGTTAAGATGATGACCCTGACCTGGAACGGCCCGAATGAGCTGGCTTCCGGTAATGTGGACCCAAGCATGGGCTTCACCGAGTTCGGCAGAGAGGTCGTCCGCGAGATGGAAAGACAGAAGATCATCGTCGATGTTTCTCACCTCAACGACAAGGGCATGGAGGAGCTGATGGGCGGACTGGCTACCAAGCCAATCATCGCGACCCACTCCAACCTGCGTTCGCTCTGCTCCCACAAGCGCAACCTGACCGAGGAAATGTTCCAGTACATCGTGGAGCACAAGGGTCTGGTCGGCCTCAACCTGCTGCACAACTTTGTTTCGGACGAGCCGATGAAGGATTCCAAGGCAGAGCTGTTCCGCCATGTCTATCGGATGCTCGAGCTGGGCGGCGAGGATGTCATCGCTTGCGGCAGTGACTTTGACGGCGGCATCGTAAGCCAGATGGACAACCCGGTGCTGTTTGCTTCCTTCGGGGATTATATGGTAGAGAACGGCATCAGCCGCCGCATCTCGGACAAAATTATGTTTGGAAATGCTCAGCACTTCTTCGAGGAAAATATGAGATGATGCGAAGCAGAGATTATTTTTCAGAGATGGGGCTGGACCCGGCAGAGCTGGGCAAGATGCTGGACATCGCCAGCGACCGCATCTTCACCTTCAGCCGTTGGAACGAGCCGACCGGTTCGTCGTTCCGCACAAGGGCTCGGAAGATGAAGTACCGCATCGTTTGCCAGCAAAAGCGCGATGAGGTACAGGTGAGCTGCTAGGGCAGGCTTGCACATTTCCCGGAGAAGGAATCGATTTGTTGCCTTGGAAAGGAAGAAAGCATGGCTCTTTTTGTGATTGGAGATACCCACCTGTCGCTGTCGGTCAACAAGCCAATGGATATTTTCGGTGGCTGGAAAAACTATATGCAGCGGCTGGAGGAAAACTGGAGGGCAGTGGTCGGGCAGGAGGACACCGTCGTGATTCCGGGGGATGTTTCCTGGGGCATGAGCATGGAGGAGGCGAAGGCAGACTTTGCCTTTCTGCACTCGCTACCCGGAAAGAAAATCCTGATGAAGGGCAACCACGATTACTGGTGGACCACCCGGGCCAAGATGGAGGCATTCCTTGCCGAAAACGGCTTTGATACCCTGTCCATCCTGCACAACAACGCAGTCAGCGTTGAGGGTGTCAGCCTGTGCGGCTCGCGCGGCTGGATGTTCGAGCAGGGTCAGGAGCATGACAAAAAACTGATTGCCCGGGAGGCCGGACGAATCCGCGCTTCCCTTCAGGATGCCGACCGCTTCGGCGACCAGGAGAAGATTTTGTTCCTGCACTACCCGCCGATTTTCATGCAGGACAGCATCCCCGAGTTTCTGGAAGTGATGAAGGAGTTCGGAGTTCGCCGCTGCTACTACGGTCATATCCACTCCCAAGGGTGCCGTTTTGCCTTTCAGGGAGACTGGGAAGGGGTTCGTCTGGAGATGGTTTCGGCGGATTTTCTGAGATTTTGCCCGAAAAAGATTGGATAAATCGCAAAATATTCCCCTTAACCGGTGGAATTTCCAAAAAGAATGTGATATAATTGTTTGGATCATTCTACAATGAATTAAAAATGTGCCGTCCTTTTTTGAAGATGAGAGTGGGGTCTGTTCCGGACGAAGGATGACCGCAGGGAATGTCGAAGAGCATCGCTGGGTCCCGGACTGTTCGACGGTCTCGGTGTATGGGACCCTGGTAACAATCAAAGAAGCTGTTCTGTGACAGCCCAGTTATCTGATTCGGCACAGAAAAAGAAAGGAATGTAGATAAAATGAGTTTGACATCTGCAAACAAACTTGAAAACAACACAGTAGAGCTGCTGATCAACGTCAGCGAGGAGCAGTTCCAGGATGCGCTGGTAAAGGCGTATAAAAAGAAGGTAAAATCCATCGCTCTGCCGGGCTTCCGCAAGGGCAAAGCTCCAAAGGCAATGATCGAAAAAATGTATGGCAAAGAGTTCTTCTATGATGATGCCATCAACATGGTTTACCCAACCGCATACGAAGCAGCAGTAGAAGAAGCAAACATCGAGCCGGTTGACCGCGCTAATGTTTCTGACCTGACCGTTGAGGACGGCAAGGGCTTCAGCTTCAAAGCTACCGTTACTGTAAAACCGGAAGTTACCGTTAAAAACTACAAGGGCATCGAGGCTGAAAAGACCATCGAAACCATCATGGCTGCTGACGTCAACGCTGAGCTCGAAAGAATGAGAGAGAGAAACTCCCGCATGACCAACGTAGAGCGCGCTGCGAAAAACGGCGATACCGCTCTGATCAACTTTGAAGGCTTCAAAGACGGCGTTGCTTTTGAAGGCGGCAAAGGCGAAAACTTCCCACTGGTTCTCGGCTCCGGTCAGTTTATCCCGGGCTTTGAGGAGCAGGTTGTTGGCCACAGCGCAGACGAAGAGTTTGAAGTAAACGTAACCTTCCCAGAAGATTACCATGCAGAGGACCTGAAAGGCCAGCCGGTTGTATTCAAGGTAAAACTCAATGCAGTTCAGGAGAAGGAGCTGCCGGCTCTGGACGATGAATTCGCAAAAGATGTCAGCGAATTTGACACTCTGGCAGACCTGAAGAAGGACGTAAAAGACAGACTTCAGAAGGATGCAGACAACAAAGCTCAGGTTGACATGGAAAATGGCCTGATTGCAACTGTCATCGAGAACATGGAAGGCGAAATTCCACAGTGTATGTTCGAGAACAAAATCAACGAGATGGTTAATGACTTCAGCTACCGTCTCCAGTCTCAGGGCATGAACCTTGACCTGTACCTGCACTACACCGGCTCCACCATGGAAGCATTCCGCGCAACCTTCCAGGAATCCGCTGAGAGACAGGTTAAGATCAGACTGGCACTCGAGAAGATTGCAGAAGTAGAAAACCTGACCGCTACCCCAGAGGACATCGAAGCTGAGTACGAGAAGATTGCAAAGAACTACGGCCTCGAGGCACAGAAGGTAAAGGGTCTGCTGCCAGAGAAAGAGATTGCAAAGGATGTTACCGTTAACAAGGCAATCGACCTGGTAAGAGATTCCGCAGTCGTTACCGAGAAAAAGGTAAAAAAGACCGCTGCAAAATCCAAGAAAAAAGCTGAGAGCGAAGCAGAGGAAGCAGCTGACGAAGAATAATCCTCTCCCGGAGCTCTTTTTAGAACACACAATGGCTTGATTTAAGAAATCGTTCATAAAAAATACAATAACTGCCAGACGGTTTCGTGTATAATGAAAACGATGAAACAGCCGTTTGCGGCCGGCAAAAAAAGCCGGCCGCATTTTTTGTGTGTATCAAAATCATAGGATTCTCCGGCGGGCGATTAAACCCTTTGTCCAAAGTCAAGGATAAATCTGACAGCCCATCCGGAGGCTTCGTTGTTTTTTATAGAAAGAGAGGTTTTTCAAATGGCTTTAGTACCTTATGTTGTAGAGCAAACCAATCGCGGAGAACGCTCTTATGATATTTTTTCCCGTCTGCTCAATGACCGTATCATCATGCTTTGCGATGAGGTCAACGATGCAACCGCAAGCCTGGTCGTAGCCCAGCTGCTGTATCTGGAGGGTCAGGACCCGGACAAGGACATCAGCCTGTATATCAACAGCCCGGGCGGTTCGGTCACTGCGGGACTTGCCATTTATGATACCATGAAGTATATCAAGTGCGATGTATCCACCATCTGCATGGGCATGGCAGCATCGATGGGCGCCTTCTTGCTGTCTGCCGGTACCAAGGGCAAGAGACTGGCTCTGCCAAACTCCACCATCATGATCCACCAGCCATCCGGCGGCGCACAGGGTCAGGCGACCGATATGCGTATCCATACCGAGTGGATTCTGGATGTGAAGAAAAAACTCAACAAGATGCTTTCCGAAGCGACCGGCCAGCCTCTGGAGGTCATCGAGCGCGATACCGAGCGCGACAACTTTATGACAGCTCAGCAGGCGCTGGAGTACGGTCTGGTTGACAAAATTATAGACAAACGATAAGGACTGGTGTGCGGCAATGCCAAAGATTGATGATAAAATGTTAAGATGCTCGTTCTGCGGAAAGTATCAGGACGAGGTGGAGCGGATGATTGCCGGTCCGGGGGTGTGCATCTGTAACGAGTGCATCGATTTGTGTCAGGAGGTGCTCGACGGAGATAAGCCCCGCACCTCGGAATCCCGGTCCAAACGGGAAGCACCGGGCGATACAGTCCCGATGCCAAAGCCACAGGAAATCAAGCAGGTGCTGGATGAGTATGTCATCGGGCAGGAGCGAGCCAAGCGTGCTTTGAGCGTGGCAATCTACAACCACTACAAACGAATCTTCCTTCGGGACACCGACGACAGCGTGGAAATCACCAAGAGCAACGTGCTGCTGGTCGGCCCGACCGGAGTAGGTAAAACGATGCTGGCGCAGACTCTGGCAAAAACGATGAATGTACCGTTTGCCATTGCGGATGCGACCACCCTGACCGAGGCAGGCTATGTCGGCGAGGACGTCGAAAATATCCTGCTGCGCCTGATTCAGGCAGCGGATTGGGACATTGAACGGGCGCAGACCGGCATCATCTACATCGATGAAATTGATAAGATTGGCAGAAAATCGGAGAACACCTCGATTACCCGTGATGTCAGCGGCGAGGGTGTTCAGCAGGCCCTGCTCAAAATCGTGGAGGGCACGATTGCCAATGTACCGCCCAACGGCGGCAGAAAACACCCGAATCAGGAATTCTTGCAGATTGATACCTCCAAGATTCTGTTCATCTGCGGCGGAGCGTTCGACGGAATTCAGAAGTCCATCGAAAGCCGTGTTGCCCAGTCCTCTTTGGGCTTCGGCGCACCGATTCAGGACAAAAACCTGCTGGAGCAGGATGTCCTGCTCTCCCAGATTACCCCTCAGGATTTGGTGAAGTTCGGTCTGATTCCCGAGCTGGTCGGCCGTCTGCCAATTATCGCAACCCTGACCAGTCTGGACAAGGATGCACTGGTTCGCATCCTGACCGAGCCGAAAAACTCGCTGGTCAAGCAGTACAAGAAGCTGTTTGAGCTGGAGGATGTTCAGCTGGAATTTGAGCAGGATGCGCTGGAAGCGATTGCAGAAAAGGCCATTGAGCGCAAGACCGGCGCCCGTGGCTTGAGAGCCATCATGGAAGAGGTGCTGGACAATCTGATGTTCGAGTCGCCGTCCGACCAGACCATCACCCGAATCGTTGTGACCCGGGAAGGTGTGGAGGACAAAAAGACCTTCGACTACGAGCATGACCCGCTCAAAAAGCCGGTCCGCATGATGATTCCGGTGTCTCCCGAAAAGGGCAAGGGCTCCAAAAGACGCAAGGCTTAAAGCCCGGTGAAAACAGGGTATCACAAAACGCTGACAAGCGTCTGCGGCAGGCAAGCCCAGACGCACAGATTTCTTTTTCTCTGCCCTTTCTTTTCAAAGAAAAGGCAAAGGGGCGTCCCTATTTACAGGGATGCTCCTTTGTTATATAATGATAGGACAGCCGGAGCTAATTTGGAAGGAAGCAGGCTTTGCAGGACAAGGACTGCTTCCCCTGAAATAAATAGAAATGCTGGAAAATAGAGGACCGTCCCTTTTGGGGGGAACGGGAAAAGGAAAGGTGAGACATCATGACCCAAGAACAGATCCAGATGACCGAGGTGCAGACGCTGCGCCTGCCGACTATCGCCATCCGGGGACTGGTGATGTTCCCGAATATGGTGCTGCATTTTGATGTGGCGCGTCAGAAATCGATTCTGGCGCTCAACCGCGCCATGCAGGGAAACCAGAAGATTTTTCTGGTGACACAGAAAAACAGCCGGGTGGAAAACCCGACGAAGGAAGATTTATACACCGTGGGTGTTGTGGCAAAGGTAAAGCAGATTCTCAAGGCACAGAGCGAGTCAGTCCGCGTAGTTGTGGAAGGCCAGTACCGTGCCAGAATGTGCGAGCTGATTTCCACCGAGCCGTTTTACGAGGCGATGTGCGAGGAGATGCCGATGCTTCCGGTGAAGGAGGGCAAGCACCTGACGGTGGATGCCTACCTGCGGGTGGTCAAGGACTTGTTTGAAGAATACTGCTTCTATGCGCCCAAGATGCCCAAGGATTTGGTAGTCAACATCATCGGCGCAGAGGACCCGGTTTTCGTCAGCGAGTATCTCAGCCAGAATCTGGGCTTCTCGCTGGAAGATAAACAGATGATTTTGGAGGAGTCGAGCATCCGCAAGCGTTTGGAAATGCTGTCCACTCTGCTGCGCCGCGAGAACGATATTCTGGCCATCGAGCACAGCATCGCCGAGCGGGTCAAGGACCAGATGGACCGTAACCAGAAGGAGTACTACCTGCGCGAGCAGATCAAGGCCATCCGTGCCGAGCTGGGAGAGGACGAGGACGGCGACACCGAAATCGAGAAATACCGCACCCGCCTCAGAGAGATTGAGCCGGACGAGGAGACCGAGAAGAAGCTGACTGAGGAAATCAACAAGCTCTCCAAGATGGTGTTCAACAGCCAAGAGGCGATGGTTTCCAGAAACTATCTGGACACCGTCTTTTCGCTGCCGTGGAACAAGCTGACCGAGGACAAGCTGGACATCGCAGCGGCGCGGGAAAAGCTGGATGCAGACCACTACGGCCTGCAAAAAGTCAAGGAGCGTATCTTGGAGATTCTGGCGGTACGCAAGCTGGAGCCGAACATCAAGGGACAGATCATCTGTCTGGTCGGCCCTCCCGGTGTGGGCAAGACCTCGATTGCAAGGTCGATTGCCGAAGCGATGGGCAGAAAGTATGTCCGGATGAGCTTGGGCGGTGTGCGTGACGAAGCAGATATTCGCGGCCACCGCAAGACCTACATCGGCGCGATGCCCGGCAGAGTGGTGTCTGCGCTCAAGCAGGCGGACAGCATGAATCCGCTGATGCTGCTGGACGAAATCGACAAGCTGGGCAGCGACTTTAAGGGCGACCCGTCCTCGGCTCTGCTGGAGGTTTTGGACTCGGAGCAGAACTTTGCCTTCCGGGACCACTACTTGGAGATTCCGCTGGATTTGAGCAACGTGCTGTTCTTTGCGACAGCAAACGATGCCTCCACTATCCCGGCGCCGCTGTATGACCGTATGGAAATCATCAACCTGTCCAGCTATACCCGCGAGGAAAAATTCCAGATTGCAAAGCGGCATCTGGTTCCAAAGCAGGTCAAGCGCCATGGACTCAACGGACGCACCTGCCGCTTCTATGACGATGCGCTCTACTCCCTGATTGACCATTACGTTCGTGAGGCCGGCGTCAGAACGCTGGAACGGGAAATTGCAACCTTGTGCCGCAAGAGCGCCAAGATGATTGTGGAGGGAGAGAAGAAGAGCTGCCACATCAGCGCCAAGATGCTGGAATCGTTGCTGGGCCCGCAGAAGTATAAGGACGACGACATCCAGAAGGAAGATTTGGTCGGTGTTGTCAACGGTCTGGCATGGACTGCGGTGGGCGGAGAAATCCTGCAAGCAGAGGTTGCAGTGGTGGACGGCACCGGCAAGCTGGAGCTGACCGGCTCGCTGGGCGATGTCATGAAGGAGTCGGCAAAGGCAGCCATTACCTGTGTCCGCAGCCTGTGCGACCGGTACGGCATCGACAAGGACTTCTACAAGACCAAGGATATTCATATCCACTTCCCGGAGGGCGCTGTGCCGAAGGATGGCCCATCGGCAGGCGTCACCATCACAACGGCGCTGGTGTCTGCCCTGAGCGGCATCCCGGTGCGCCACGATGTTGCCATGACCGGTGAAATCACCCTGCGTGGCAGAGTGCTGCCGATTGGCGGACTCAAGGAAAAGACAATGGCAGCCTACCGCAACGGCATGAAGACGGTCGTCATCCCGCAGGCAAACGAGCCGGACCTGTACGAGGTGGACCCGGTGGTCAAGGAGAACATCACCTTTGTGACAGCAAAGGAAATCGGGACTGTGCTGGAAAAGGCACTGGTGCCGATGCTGCCGCTGTGTCCGCAGGACAGCAATCCTCCGGTCAAGAAAAACGCAAGAACATTGCCCGAGCCTCCGGCAACGGACTGCTCGCGCATCAACGCATAGGACTGCAAGAGAAAGGAACGGGCAGGAATGAATTATCACAATGTCGTCTTTGAGACATCGTTCGGCAAGGCAAGCCAGCTGACCCAGTCGGATTTGGTGGAGATTGCCTTTGCGGGACGCTCCAATGTGGGCAAATCCAGCCTCATCAACAAGATATTCAATCGCCGTGCGCTGGCTCGTGTCAGCGCAGTCCCGGGCAAAACGGCAACCATCAACTTTTTCCGTCTGGAAAATGTCCGCTTTGCCGACCTGCCGGGCTACGGCTACGCCAAGGTCTCCCACGGAGAAAAGGAGCGCTGGGGCGATTTAATCGAAACCTACTTCAACAGCGAACGACGCATCGGACTGGTCTTTCAGCTGATTGATATGCGCCATGCACCGACCAAGGACGACCTGATGATGGTGGATTTTCTGATCGAAAATGAATTCCCCTTTGTGGTGGTGCTGACCAAAAAGGACAAGCTCTCCAAAAAGCAGCAGGAGGAGCGTCTGCGGGCGCTCCAGACCGAGCTGCCCTGTGCCGACCAAATCCACATGGTTCCGTTTTCCGCGATGAACGGCGACGGAGTCGAGGAGCTGCGGGCGATTATCGACGAGATTTCGCAGGAGGATTTGCAGGCAGAGGACGAGGCAGAGGAAGAATAGAGAAAAAAACATCCCTTCGGGTTGTGTGACGAACGGGATGGATGGCGGCATCAAATTGGGATGACCGCCAAGGGTTCGGCGCTCGGTGCCGGACAAGAGGACGAACCAGGGAAAGGAAACGAAATATGAAACAATCGGAATGTTTGGGGGTCAATGAACAGGGCCACCTGACGCTGGGCGGCTGTGATACCGTCGAGCTGGCAGAGCAGTACGGAACCCCGCTGTATCTTTTGGACGAGGCGGGAGTTCGGGCAGCCTGCCGCAGCTACCGTGAATCCATCGAGCGGTTCTATCAGGGCAGAGGAATGGTCTGCTATGCAAGCAAGGCCTTCTGCTGCAAGGAGATTTACCGGCTGATGGACAGCGAGCAGATGGGAGTGGATGTGGTTTCGGAGGGCGAGCTGTACACCGCGCTGGCAGCCGGCTTTCCGGCGGAGCGCATCTGCTTCCACGGAAACAACAAGACCGACCGTGAGCTGTGCTATGCTTTGGACAGCGATATCGGGCTGATTATTGTGGACAACCGCTATGAGCTGGAGCGGCTCAACCGCTTTGCCGAACAGCGCGGCAAATGTCCGTCGATTGCCTTCCGTATCAAGCCGGGCGTGGATGCCCACACCCACGAGTTTGTTCGCACCGGTCAAATTGACAGCAAATTCGGCGTCGCTCTGGAAACGGGAGAGGCGGTGGAGATTGTCCGCGAGGCGCTTGCACTGGACCATGTTCGCCTCAAAGGGGTGCATTGTCACATCGGTTCCCAGATTTTTGAGCTGGAGCCGTTTGAGCTGGCAGCCCAGAGGATGGTCGAGTTCATGGCGCAGGTGCGTCAGGAGACCGGGTTTGTCATCGAGGAGCTGGATTTGGGCGGAGGCTTTGGCATCTGCTACACCGAGAGCGATGCCGCTCTGCGCTATGACAGCTATATGGAAAAGGTGTCGCAGGTGGTTCGGGATACTTGCCGGAGTCTGGATTTCCCGCAGCCGTTTGTGATGCTTGAGCCGGGACGCTCGATTGTCGGCTCCTCCGGCATCACCCTGTATACGGCAGGCGCCATCAAGGAAATCCCCGGTGTGCGCACCTATGTGGCGGTGGACGGCGGCATGACCGACAACCCCCGCTATGCTTTGTACCAGTCGGAATATGAGGCGGTCGTCGCAAATCGTGCCGACCAGCCGAAAACGATGACCGTCACACTGGCAGGCAAATGCTGCGAAAGCGGCGACCTGCTCGGCGAGAATATGCCCATCCAGCCGGTTGGCAGCGGCGACATTGTAGCGGTGCTGTCTACCGGAGCCTACAACTATTCGATGGCATCCAACTACAATCGCCTGTGCCGTCCGGCAGTGGTGATGGTTAACCACGGGGAGCCCCGTGTCATCGTTCAAAGAGAGTCGCTGGAGGATTTGATTCGCAACGACCTCTAGCACGAATGGGGAAAATGCCCCGAGAAATCGGCGACGGTGCAAAGAATTTGTTTAACAGTGCTAAATGCACAAAAAAGGATGAGGTTCTCATGCTATCTACATAATAATTTTTTAAGTTCTGCAAAAAGTGGAACTTCGTCCTTTACTTCACTCCTATAAAATGTTAAAATGAAGGTCGATTAAAAAGGCAGGAGGACATTGGAAAATGAATTCGAAACTCAAAGAACTCAATGTGGATTTTCTGTTTCAGGCAATCCTGAAGCTGGAAACGGTGGACGAATGCTACAAGTTTTTCGAGGATCTGTGCACGATGCCGGAGCTCAAGGCGCTTTCGCAGCGTTTGCTGGTTGCCAAGATGCTTGACGAACACCGGGTCTACAGCGACATTGTGGCGGAGACCGGAGCCAGCACCGCAACCATCAGCCGTGTCAACCGTTCGCTCAACTACGGGTGTGACGGATACCGGGTCGTTTTTGAAAGGTTAGACAAAAAAGATGAGCTATAATACCTTTGCAGGCTTTTATGATGAGCTGACTGACAACATCTCCTACCCGGCAAGGGCAGCCTACTTCGACAGCGTGATTCGCCGCTTTTGTCCGCAGGCATCCATCCTGCTGGACCTTGCGTGCGGTACAGGCTCGCTGTCCATCGAGCTGGCCCGTCTGGGCTATGATGTAGTGGGCACCGACGCCTCGGAGCAGATGCTTTCCGAAGCGATGCAGAAGAAGGCACAGGTGCTCTACGGAGAGGATTTTGAACGGGAGGAGCCGTCCGACCCTCAGGTGGAAAAGCTGCTCTTCCTGTGCCAGCCCATGCAGGAGCTGGATATGTACGGGACCATTGATGCCGCCGTGTGTGCGCTGGACAGCATCAATCATATCACCGACCCTGCCGTGGTGCAGAAGGTCTTTGACCGGGTCAGCCTGTTTCTAAACCCGGGAGCGGTGTTTGTCTTTGATGTCAACA
Source organism: uncultured Oscillospiraceae bacterium (assembly GCA_900547015.1). Lineage (GTDB taxonomy): Bacteria > Bacillota > Clostridia > Oscillospirales > Ruminococcaceae > Negativibacillus. The sequence goes on from URFD01000026.1 coordinate 14,228, forward strand.
GCATCTACAAGCACCGGGAGGTGCTGGGAAACAACGTCTATGTCTTTGACCGGGAGGACGTCTACTGCGTCTGGCAGAACAGCTGTCAGGAGGACGGAGCCCTGGTTCAGATGGATTTGGACTTTTTTGAGTACGACGAGGAGTCGGACCGCTATACCCGCACCAGCGAGAGCTTCTGTGAGCGCGCATATTCGGACGAGCAGATTCGCGCCTTTCTGCAAAAGAGCGGCTTGAAGCTGCTGGCAACCTATGCGGAGGACAGCTTTGACCCGGTGCAGGAGGATACCCAGCGCATCATCTATGTTGCACAAAAATAAGGAGCGGACAGCAGTGGTTCAGCTGCTGTCCGCTCTCCCTTGCCTGCGGGTGGGGAGAGAACGAACAAAAAATCAGGATAAAGAGGAACATCTATGGGAAAAATCGTAAGGACAATTTCGCGGGACGGTATGGTGATGTGCTGTGCAGTGGACAGCACCGGCGCAGTTGCCCGCATGGAACAGATTCATCAGACCTCGGCGGTGGTGACCGCTGCGGAGGGAAGACTGCTGACAGCGGCTTCCATCATGGGTACGATGCTCAAAAACACCAAGGACTCGGTGACACTGCGGATGGAGGGCAAGGGCCCGGTTGGGATGCTGATTGCCGTTTCGGACGGCACCGGCAACGTCAAGGGCTATGTCGGCAATCCGGTTGTGGAGATTCCGCTCAAGCCCTCCGGCAAGCTGGACGTCTCCGGTGCAGTGGGTACCGACGGCTTTTTGTATGTCATCAAGGATTTGGGGATGAAGGAGCCTTACGTCGGTCAGGTTCCGATCGTTTCCGGAGAGATTGCAGAGGACATCACCAACTACTACGCAACCAGTGAGCAGATTCCGACCGTCTGCGGCTTGGGTGTTCTGGTCAACCCGGACTTGAGCGTCAGCGCGGCAGGAGGCTACCTGCTCCAGCTGCTGCCGGGTGCGGACGAGGAGACCATCTCTCACGTGGAAGCTAACATCGCAAAGCTGCCGCCGGTTTCTGCCATGATTCATCAGGGCATGACCCCGGAGCAGATTGCGTTTGCAGCGCTGGACGGCTTTGAGCCGAACATCATCGATGAGTACGAGATGGGCTATGTCTGCGACTGTTCTCGGGCCAGAGTGGAGCGCGCTCTGATTAGCTTGGGAACCAAGGAGCTGGCAGAAATCGAAGCGGAGGGCAAACCGATTGAGGTTGGCTGTCAGTTCTGCGATAAAAAATATCATTTTACCCCAAACGACATCCGAAATATGATGAAGGCAATTCAGAATCAATAGCTGTTTGGAGAGACCCCCGTATCTTTTCGGGGGTCTTTTTTACAGATCGGAAGAGCGTCGTGTAGGGAAAGAGTGTAGATCTCGGTGGTCGCCGTATCATTAAAAAC
>URFD01000027.1 GCA_900547015.1 uncultured Oscillospiraceae bacterium
GGCAAAGCCTTCGACCTCTTTGGGTTTTTTAGAAGCAATTAAAAAGGGTCGCACCGGAAGCTTCCGGTGCGACCCTTTGCAATTTTTGCTACAGCGCGAATGCCTCGTGAATGACATTGACCGCACGCTTTGCCTGGTCCTTGTCGATGAGGACCGAAATTTTGATTTCACTGGTGGAAATCATGCTGATGTTGATGTTGTTTTCGCCCAGTGCTTCGAACATGGTAGCAGCCACACCGGGGTTGGAAATCATGCCGGCGCCGACGATGGAAACCTTGGAGACACCGTCGTTGAAGGTGATGCCCTGTGCGCCCACCGACTGAACCAGGTCGTTCATAATCTTGAGTGCCTGGTCCTTCTGGGAGGTGGAGATGGTGAAGCTGATGTCCTTGGTGCCGTTTCTGCCGACCGACTGAAGGATGATGTCGACGTTGATTTTGTGGGCAGCCAAGGTGGAGAAGATTTTGAAGGCATAGCCCGGCTGGTCCGGAACCTCGATGATGGAAATTCTGGTGACATCGTTGTCCATCGCAACACCCTTGATAAGCATTTTCTCCACTTTACAAACCTCCTTGACCTCTGTGCCCGGGACATCGCGGTGGATGCTCGAGCGAACTTCCAATCTGACAGAATATTTTTTTGCCATCTCGACCGAACGGTTGTGCAGAACGTTGGCACCGCAGGTGGCAAGCTCGAGCATCTCGTCGTAGGTGATTTCTTCGAGCTTGTGTGCATCGGGAACGATGCGCGGGTCGGTGGTGTAGATGCCATCGACATCGGTATAGATTTCGCACTTATCCGCCTTGAGCGCCGCAGCGATTGCAACCGCGCTGGTGTCACTGCCGCCGCGTCCGAGGGTCGTGATGTCGTCGTAGCGGTTCATTCCCTGAAAGCCGGCAACGATGACGATGTTTTTCTTATCCAGCTCGTTTTGCAGACGCTCGGTGTCGATGCGCTTGATGCGGGCGTTGCGGTGGTTGGACTCGGTCAGGAATCCAGCCTGCCAGCCGGTCAGTGAGATGACCGGGTATCCTAGCTCCTCAATCGCCATCGCAAGAAGGGACATCGAAATCTGTTCTCCGGTGGAGAGCAGAACATCCATCTCACGGCTGGAGGGTTTCTCAGTAATTTCCGCTGCCTTTTGAATCAGTTCGTCGGTGGTGTCTCCCTGCGCGGAGACCACCGCGATGACAGCGTTTCCTTTGGCGTATGTATCGGTGATAATCCGTGCGACGTTGCGGATGTGGTCAACGTCTGCCACGGAGGTTCCGCCGAATTTCTGTACGATCAGGTTCATGTCTCTACCTCCGTATCTTCCTTGTTTGTAAGATTATAATATAGAAAGCGGCATCAGTTCAAGCGCCAGCGGGCTTTTCGTCAGAAATCTACTTTTCGCAGTAAATGGTTTTACAGAGTCAGAAGATTTTGTGCAATATGCTATCACTTCACATTGTTAAATTGTCAGAGAGGACAGCCGGCGAATCAGAACCGCGCTCGGCTGTCGGGTTTAACCCTATCCTATGCGCGGCATCGGGCAGCGGCCACCGATGCAGTAGCGGCACTTCGGGAGCAAAAAGCAGCCCAAACGGGTAAAAGGGCGAAAACCGGACAGCACAGCGGAGAAAAACAAAGGGAAACGACATCCGAAAAAAAGCTGCCTAACCGTAGTTAGACAGCTTTTAGAAGAAGGTGCGGATTTAGGAAACCTTGCTGACACGGACTACCCCGTGCAATTCGCGCAGGCGCTTCATCAGCTGTTCCTCCTCGAGGGTAACATCGGTCATGCGAAGCGAGACGGTGACCGCAGCGACACCATCGGAAGGAATGTTCTGGTTGATGGTGAGGATGTTGGCGCCGTATTCTGCAAGGTGGTTGATGACCGAGGAGAGGACGCCGGGAATATCCTCCATGGTCATGTACAGGGTGATGATGTTGTTGGAGATGCGGGGGTTGTACTCCATGACATGGTCCTTATATTTATAGAATGCACTGCGGGAGATGTCGGCGAGCTTGACTGCCTCCGAAGCATTTTTTGCCTTGCCGGTGGCAATCTGGCGCTTTGCCTCCAAGACCTTCTTGAAAATATCGGGGACCACCCGTTCATCGATCAACAGATATTTTTCTTCGTTAGCCATTGTGACGCTCCTTTCAAAAAAAGGTCAGAATTGAGTGCCGATTTGTTTTCACGCGAAAAACAGACGGCAGCTGATAATGCAAATATACCACGATACAAGAACAATGTGCAAGGGATTGGCGAGATTTTGTCAAAACTTTGGTCGGAGATGGCACAGGAGAGCGGTGCAAAAAGCCCGAATGACCTTTTTTTACGCCGACAGCTGTGATATAATAGAGAAAGAAATCCGCAGGATTCAGGGCAGGGTTGACAGCCGTTAGATAGAAAATCGGAAAAAGTTGAGAAAAACTTTTAGAATCCACAAGAAAAGTTTACATTTGTGCGGTATGATAATCTTAGAATATTGTGATTACGAGCAAAGGAGCGACAGCAGATGAAACAGCGCAGTGCAGAAATTTTGTGCATCGGGACCGAAATCCTGATGGGAGATATTGTCAACACCAACGCCGCCTATCTGGCGAAGGAGTTGGCAGGACTGGGAATCAATGTCTATCACCAGAGTGTGGTGGGGGATAATCCCGAACGCTTGCAGGAAAGCCTACGGCTGGCATTTTCCCGCGCAGACCTTGTGATTACAACAGGTGGTCTGGGCCCCACCTACGACGATCTGAGCAAGGAGACGATTGCCCGTTATTTTGGCAGGGAGCTTGTGATGGACCCGGAATCTCTGCACGCAATCGAATGTCATTTTCTGCGCTTAAACCGGGTGATGACCGACAACAATAAAAAGCAGGCGATGATGCCGGAGCGCTGCACCATCTTTGCAAACCACAACGGTACCGCTCCGGGCTGCGCCATAGAGGGTGAAGGGGAGCAGCAGGGCAAGACTGCCATCATGCTGCCGGGACCTCCCCGCGAGATGAAGCCGATGTTTGAAGAAGGGGTCAAGCCCTTTTTGCTCAAGGACAGCGATACCCGTCTGGTATCGCACACCATGCACTTTTTCGGAATCGGCGAATCGATGCTGGAAAATATCCTGCGTGATTTGATGGAGACCAGCCTCAATCCGACCGTTGCTCCGTATGCCAAGACCGGAGAGGTCCAGCTGAGAGTGACCGCGCGTGTGAAAAACGGCGAGGACCCCGAGCAGCTGTTACAGCCGGTCATGAATCAGATTCAGGAGAAGGTCGGGGAATTTTTGTACGGAATCGATGTGGGCAACTTGCAGACAGCGGTTGTGCGGGCCTTGAAGGAAAAGAAGCTTCATGTCGCATTGGCGGAAAGCTGCACCGGAGGCTATGTTGCAAAGCGCATCACCGATGTCAGCGGAGCCTCTGAGGTGTTCGAGTGCGGCATCTGCTCCTACTCCAACCGCATCAAGCAGGAGCTGCTGGGCGTGCGGGAGGAGACCCTGCGGGACTTTGGAGCGGTATCGGAGGAGACCGCGCGCGAGATGGCTGCCGGCATCCGGAGAGTGTCCGGCGCACCAATCGGAGTATCGGTTACCGGAAATGCCGGACCGGAGCCGTCGGAGGGAAAGGAAGTCGGGCTGGTCTATATCGGCGTTGACAGCGACAACTTCCGGAAGGTGTTCACGCTCAATGTCAATCGCAAGGATCAGGACGCACGGGAGACCATTCGCTATCTGGCTTCTTCCCATGCGCTGAGCCTGATTTTAAAGGCGGTGCAGCTGGCATAGCGGACAGGCACAAAACAGGAGCAAGTGTTGGATGGGTCCGGCTGCGGCCGGGGAAGGAAAGAGATGAAGGGAATTAGAGGACCGATTCGCATGGTGCTGATTGTGTTCTTTTTGGGGGTGGCCTTGGCATCGGTGCTGCACATTGTCCAATGGGCAGAGGAATCTTACCGGAGCAACCAGACCCAGAAGGAGCTGCAGCAGCTGTATCATCAGGGTTCCCTTTTGGGAAAGCAAGAAGAGCCGGTGCCGGGTCAAAGCGGCAGTCAACTGAATCAGGAGCCGGGCATCGGGGAAAGCTCCTCGGGAGGAGCTGACTCCGAAGCGTCGGAGAATCCGTCGGCTGATGAGCAAACCGTCCAGCTGCCTGAGATGCAGATGCTGCCGGAGTATCGGGTGCTCTATGAAAAGAACAAGGACATTGTCGGCTGGCTCAATATCGGCGGAGGAATGTTGAGTACGCCGATTATGCAGAGAAGCGGCGACTATTACCTGAACCACGATTTTTACGGGAACGAGGACAAGCACGGGCAGGTGTTTTTGGACGAGAGAAACCACAACGACCTCAGCGACGACAACACCATCTTGTACGGCCACAACATCACCCGGGACAATTCGATGTTCAATATCCTGACCAAATACAAGGACCCGGAATTTGTGGCAAACTATCCGACAATTCAGGTCAACACCCTGTACCGAAAGTATCAGTATGCGGTGACGGCGGTGTATCTTACCTCGACCCGACCGGAGGACGGCGAGCTGTTTGACTATATCAACTATCTGCGCTTCAGCACCCGCACCGCCAAGGAGGCCTATCTTGCCCAAATCGACCGGCGCTCGCTGATCGATACCGGGGGTTCGATGAATGCGGATGACCGGATTCTGACCTTTTCGACTTGCAGCTATGAGTTCACAGGTGCAAGGCTGGTGGTGGTGGCGCGCCGTCTGCGCGACGGCGAAAATCCGGAGGATTTCGGTCAGACGGTGACCAAGCGGGAAAATCCACTGATGCCGGAAATCTGGACCAAGCTGTTTGGCTAACGACATGAAAAAAAGGAGTGCAGTTTATTCTGCACTCCTTTTTGTGTTATGAGCGGCGGGAGAGCATCTCCTCAGCCAGAAACAGAAGGTCGTCGTAGGTGGTCAGCTGACCGGCACGGCGGCGCAGGTCGGCACTGCCGTATTCCCCTTTGAAGTACCAAGCGGCGTGTTTGCGGGCTTCGCGCATCCCGGTGCGTTCTCCCTTGTAGTCGCAGGCCAGACGGATGTGCCGCAGCAGGGTATCCATCTTTTCCTCCAGCGTCGGGTCGGGCAGCAGCTCGCCGGTTTGCAGGTAGTGGCTGATCTGGCGAAAGACCCAAGGTCTGCCCTGGGCGCCTCTGCCAATCATCACAAAGTCAACGCCGGTTTCGTCGTACATCCGCTTGCAGGAAAGGGCATCGACCACATCGCCGTTGCCGATGACCGGGATGGAAACGGCCTCCTTGACCCGGCGGATGATGTCCCAATCGGCGCTGGGAGCGTACATCTGCTGGCGGGTGCGGCCGTGGATGCACACGGCGGCGGCTCCGTTTTCCTCCATGATTTGAGCAAATTCCACCGCATTGACCGAATCGGCATCCCAGCCCTTGCGGAATTTCACGGTGACGGGAAGGTCCACCGCCGAGGAAACAGCCTTGACGATTCGGCCTGCCAGCGCAGGGTCCTTCATCAGGGCACTGCCTCCGCCGTTTCCTGCCACCTTGGGTGCGGGACAGCCCATGTTGATGTCGATGATGTCCGGGTGAAAGCGCAGGGTCAGTTGGGCTGCCTGTGCCATGATTTCGGGGTCATCTCCGAAAATCTGGACAGCGGCGGGGCGTTCCTTTTCGGAGAGGGTCAGCAGCTCCTCGGTCTTGGTGCCCTGAAAGGTCAGCCCCTTGGAGCTGGCCATCTCTGCCACAACATATGCACAGTCAAACTCTTTGCAGATTTCACGGAAGGCGCGGTCGCCAACACCTGCCATCGGCGCAAGTCCGGCTGTTTTGGGAATGGTGATATTGCCTATTTTCAAGCTGGATTATCCTTTCTGGTTCAAGTTCAGTCCTTACAAAAAAACGGATGGGCCCCAAAGCGACCCACCGAAGCAGAACCATTTTATCAGATTTTTTGGCTGACGGCAAGCAGCAAAGGGAAAAGTGTGGTATAATAAGCTCATCTTCTGCACATCAGATACCGGACGCTTCGGAGAATCGGCCGGGAAATTCAGCCAGAAACGGGAGGAACAAGATGGAGCTTTGGGATGTTTATGACATCGACCGCCAGCACACCGGCAAGGTGACCGAGCGGGTCAACGGAAAAGCACTGCCGCAGGGAGAATATCATCTGGTGGTTCATATCGGAATCTTTAACGGGAAGGGTGAACTGCTGATTCAGCAGCGGCAGCCGTGGAAGGCGGGATACCCCAATCTGTGGGATGTATCGGCGGCGGGCAGCGCGCTTGCCGGAGAGAACAGCGCTCAGGCAGCCGAACGCGAGCTGTGGGAGGAGCTGGGCATCCGGCACGATTTTTCCAAGGAGCGTTCCTATTACACCATGAATTTTCCGGACGGCTTTGATGATGTTTATCTAATCGAATGTCCGGGTCTTGCGCTGAGCGACCTGCATTTGCAGCAGGAAGAGGTGCAGGATGCGCGCTGGGCAGGGCTTGACGAAATCGAACAGATGCTGGACCGGGGAGAGTTTATCCCCTATTACCGGGATTTGATTCGGCTGTGGTTTTCGATGCGCAGCCGGCGCGGCTCCACCACCGCAGAATAGACGAAACTGGTATCTCGACCATGAAAGGATGTTTAGATGAAACTGCTTTGTTTGGATTCAAACAGTATCCTAAACCGTGCGTTTTACGGGGTAAAGCTCCTGACCACGGGGGATGGAACCTATACCAATGCCATCTTTGGCTTTATGAATATTCTCCAAAAGCTGTTGGGCGATGTTCAGCCGGATGCGGTGGTCTGTGCCTTTGACCTGAAAGCGCCGACCTTCCGCCACAAGATGTATGACGGGTATAAAGCACAGCGCAAGGGAATGCCCGAGGAGCTGGCACAGCAGCTGCCGCTGATCAAAGAGCTGCTGACCGATTTGGGCTACCGCATCGTGACCTGTGAAGGGTATGAAGCGGACGATATTCTCGGCACCTTTTCCGCCATCTGCGAGCGGGAGGGCCATCAGTGCTATATAGCGACCGGTGACCGGGACAGCCTTCAGCTGATTGGCAAAAATACGCAGGTTCTGCTGGCAAGCTCGAAGATGGGAAAAACCGAGACGGTCATCTGCGACGAGGCATATTTTCAGGAGAAGTACGGGACAGAGCCGATTCACCTCATTGACATCAAGGCGCTGATGGGCGACAGCTCGGACAACATCCCCGGCGTAGCGGGAGTGGGAGAGAAAACCGCCCTCAAGCTGATTGGACAGTACGGCACACTGGAAAAGATTTACGAGGATTTGGATGCGTTGGATGCGACAAAATCGGTCAAAAATAAATTGGAGGCAGGACGGGAAAGCGCCTTTTTGAGCAAGACACTGGCAACCATCGACCGCGCGGTTCCGCTGGGTCTGACGGTGGAGGACTGTATTCCCCGTCCGGTGGACGAGCAGGCGGCCTTTGAGCTGCTGTCCCGCTTGGAGATGAACAGCGTCATCAAAAAGCTGGGACTCAGCGGGGTCTATGTTCCTGTGGAGGAAACACCGAAGGGTCAGCAGTACGGGGCGGTTTCCTACACCGAAAAAAGCCTGCGAGAGCTGCTGGAGGGACTGGACGAGCAGGAGCCAATCAGCCTGACAGCGCTGTGGGACAAGAAGGATAGCGAGCGGCTGGAATATCTGGCGGTCTGTGCGGGCGGAGAGGTTCTGCTCAAGCAGGTGCAGGAGAGGGATTTGTTCGTTCAGGATTTGGTAGAGCTGTTTGAATCCCCGAATCCCAAGTTGACCTTTGACAGCAAGAGCCTGTATCATTGGACCATCCGCCGCGGCTGTGCCTTTCGGAATATTCGGGACGACCTGCTGCTGTCGGCCTATCTGCTGTCGGTCAACAGCTCGGAATATACCGTCGAGGGATTGTGTGCGGGCTACCACACCGGACGTACAGCAGAGGGTACAGAGGCGCTGGAGCCGGAACACAAAAAGCTGGTGGAGGACTGCGTGAACCTGCTGCCTCTGCACGAAACACTGCGGGAGCTGATTGCACAGAGCGGTCAGGAAAAGCTCCTGCACGAGATTGAGCTGCCGCTGTCCGAGGTGCTGGCATCGATGGAAATCTGCGGCATGGAGGTGGATGTCCAGGCCCTGAAGGAATACGGGAAGATGCTCGACGAGCGAATCGCCGAGTACCAGAGCCTGATTTATCAGCTGGCGGGAGAGAGCTTTAACATCAATTCGCCCAAGCAGCTGGGCGAGGTGCTGTTTGAGCATCTGGGTCTGCCGGCACGAAAAAAGACCAAGACCGGCTATTCCACCAGTGCGGAGGTGCTGGAATCTCTGCGCGGCAAGCACGAAATCATCGACGGGATTTTGGAATACCGCAAGCTCACCAAGCTCAAATCCACCTATGTGGATGGACTGCTCAAGGTGGTGGGAGCGGACGGACGCATCCATTCTCATTTCAATCAGACCGATACCCGCACCGGACGACTCAGCTCCACCGAGCCGAACCTGCAAAATATCCCGGTGCGGACCGAGCTGGGCAGCCGCCTGCGTGCATTTTTCCGCGCACGCTCCGGGTGCAAGCTGGTGGACGCGGACTATTCCCAGATTGAGCTGCGGGTGCTGGCGCACATCTCGGCGGATGAAAACATGATGAATGCCTTCAATTCGGACGAGGATATCCATACCAACACAGCGGCGCAGGTGTTCCATATGCCGCCGGACTTTATCACACCGGAGATGCGCCGCAGAGCAAAGGCGGTCAACTTTGGCATTGTGTACGGCATCGGGGCATTTTCCCTGTCGCAGGATATCGGGGTCAGCGTGGCAGAGGCAGACCAGTATATCAAAAATTATCTGGACACCTTCAGCGGCGTCCGCAAGTATATGGAGGACACCGTCTCCTTCGCACAGGAGAACGGCTATATCGCAACCATCTTCGGGCGGCGTCGCGCACTGCCGGAGATTACAGCCAGCAACAAGAATATCGTAAACTTTGGAAAGCGGGTGGCAATGAACACCCCGATTCAGGGAACGGCAGCGGACATCATCAAGATTGCGATGATTCGGGTGTACCACAGACTGCAAAAGGAAGGCTTGCAGGCCAAGCTGATTTTGCAGGTACACGATGAGCTGATTGTAGAAGCGCCGGAGCATGAGGTGAAGCAGGTTCACAATCTGCTTCGGGAAGAAATGCAGAACGCAGTCAAGCTGCGGGTGCTGCTCAAGGCAGATGTCGGGGAAGGCAAGACCTGGCTGGACGCAAAATAAAAAAAGATAGGGGTTCCTGATTGAAGCCTGGGCTTCAATCAGGAACCCCTATTTTGGTTACAGGGAGAGGAACGCTTCGTCAACCGGCATCGAGGCGACACCGTTGAGCGACATATCCGCTCTGGCACCTGCCAGATATTCGTAGTATGCCTGCGAGCCAATCATAGCGGCATTGTCTCCGCACAGGCTCAGCTGGGGCAGATACAGCTCATAGCCCCGCTGGGCGCAGGCTGTTTGCAGTGCGCCGCGCAGACCGCTGTTGGCGCTGACACCGCCGGCAACCACGATTTTGCGGCTGCCGGTATATTCGGCGGCACGCATCAGGTGGTCGGTCAGGATGTCGGCAACCGTGCCCTGAAAGTCTGCGGCAAGGTTATTGACATTGAGAGTCTCACCCTTTTGCTGGGCGTGGTGGGACAGGTTGATGACCGCTGTTTTCAGCCCGGAAAAGCTGAAGTCGAAGTCCGAGTCGTTGACCTTTGGATGAGGCAGCTTGTAGGTTCCGCGGACACCCTGCTGGGCAGCGCGGTCGATGAAGATGCCGCCGGGATAGTGGAAGCCCAGCACGCGGGCAGCCTTGTCAAAGGCTTCGCCGGCAGCATCATCGCGGGTGCGGCCGATGATTTCAAATTTGGTGTAGTCCTTGACCTGAATGATGTGGCTGTGACCGCCCGAGGCGACCAGACACAGGAAGGGCGGCTCCAGCTGTGGGTGGGTCAGGTAGTTGGCGGCGATGTGGCCACGGATGTGATGAACCGGAATCAGCGGCTTTCCGCTCGCCAGAGCCACTCCCTTGGCATAGTTGACCCCGACCAGCAGAGCGCCGATCAGCCCCGGGGCATAGGTGACAGCGACGGCATCGATGCTCTGAAAGGTCTCTCCGGCATCATCCAGCGCCTGCTGTACCACAGCGCAGATATTTTCGGCATGGCGGCGGGAGGCAATCTCCGGCACTACGCCGCCGTACAGTTTATGTTCCTCGACCTGTGAGTCGATGACCGAGCTGAGGATGGTGCGGCCATCCTGAACGATTGCAGCAGCGGTCTCGTCACAGGAAGATTCGATGGCAAGAATCTTCAAAATGGATCTCCTCCCACTAAGGTAATGAACAGCTGAATTAAAACAGTCTGCCAAAGGTCTTGGTCATGATCAGGGCGTCTTCGGTAGGGTTTGCGTAAAAATTGCGTCGTTCGCCTACTACCTCAAACTGGAAATTTTCGTACAGAGCCTGGGCGCTGTAGTTGGATTCGCGCACCTCCAGCGAGATGGAGGTCATGTCGTTTTCCTTGGCATACTCGATGAGCGATTCCATCAGGTGGGTCGCAACACCGCGCCGACGATACTGCGGAAAGACGGCAATATTGCAGATAAAGCCCTCGTCCACGATGTGGTGCATCCCGACATATCCGGCAACCTGTCCGTTCACCTCTGCCACGCGGAATACGGCGAGCGGGTTGGACAGCTCGGATACCAGCGAATCAAAGCTCCAGGGGGTAGAAAAACATTCCAGTTCCAGTCGTTCCAAGTCCTCGATATGCTTCGGTTCCATTGGAACGACGGTCATACTTTGCCCTCGTTCGTCCATTGATCTAATCCTCGTCCTTTCATACTGAGATGGCTGCGGCCTTGGGCAGACAGCCATGTTCGATTTACAGATTTACAATGTTTGATTATACCAAATTCCGCAGAAGGAATAAAGGGGGATAGCGGAATAATTTTTGGAGGATGGGGGTTATTGCTTCGGGGACACCTGCAACAGCAGGGCGCTGTGTGCCTTGAGCATCCCGTTTTCCCAGCCGCCCAGCAGCAGATGTTCGGTGGCTCCGACGAAATCGGAGGGAATCGGAAGCTGACGCTCCCCGGCAGAGCGGTTGACAGCAACCAGCAGCTTTTCCTTGCCCGAAACACGCAGGTAGACGCACAAGCCGCTGTCCGTCAGCAGAGGGATAAAGTCCGCTTCGGTCAAGAACGGCATGGACAGACGCAGCTGACCGAGATTTGCAAACCACGAAATCAGCTCCTGATTTTCGTGGCCCCAAGGATAGCAGCAGCGGTTGAAGGGGTCTGCATATCCGCTCAGACCGGCTTCGTCCCCATAGTACAGACAGGGGACACCCGGCAGGAAATATTGCAGGGTGCTGGCGAGCTTGAGCAGAACCTGACCGTAGCAGTAATCCTCCATGGAAAGATAGTGGTGCTGGGCCTGCCAAGGACGCTGCTTGCCCTCCATCGATTCGCCCACCAGCGCAGTGATGGCGCGGGGAGTGTCGTGGGTGGACAGCGAGTTCATCATCGAGTGCAGCGCCGGAGGCGGGTAGTTTTCCACAATCGAGACAACCCCATTGAGGAAGTCATCTGCCTGACCGGTCAGCATATAGTGGAGGATGGCGTTGCGGAACGGGTAGTTCATGACGCTGTCCAGCTGGCTGCCCAGAAGGTAATGTCTGCGGTTGCCGTAGCTGATTTTGTTGGAGGCATCCTCCCAGACCTCTCCGATGACAACCTTGTCCTCGCCGAAGGATTTCACCGTCTGATAGACGCGGTCGAGGAAGGCATCGGGCAGCTCGTCGGCGACATCCAGCCGGAAGCCGGAGGCTCCCAGAGAAAGCCACTTTGCCAGCACACCGGTGTTAGGGTTGCAGATAAAGTCCAGATAGCTCGGGTAGGTTTCCCGAACGTTGGGCAGGGTGCGAAAGCCCCACCAGCTCTCGTAGTCATCCGGATAGCGGCGGAAGGAGTACCATTCGCGGTAAGGGCTGTCGGGGTCCCGATAGGCGCCGGAATGTTCCCCGTAGCGGCCATCCCGATTGAAGTAGAGGCTGTCGCTTCCCGTGTGGCTGAACACGCCGTCGAGGATGACCGAGATGCCGACGGCCTTGGCCTTGGCACACAGCTCGGCAAAGTCCTCCTCGGTGCCGAGCAGAGGGTCAATCTTTCGGTAATCTGCGGTGTTGTAGCGGTGGTTGGAGTGTGCCTCAAAGATGGGGTTCAGGTACAGGCAGGTGACGCCCAGCCGCTGAAGGTACGGCAGATTTTGGGTGATGCCGGCAAGGTCGCCGCCAAAGTAGTCGGAGTTGGTGACCTCGCCCCGTTCGTTGGGCAGATAGAGCGGGAGGTTGCCCCAATCGCTGCGCAGGACACGGTCGGAGGGAACACCCTGTTTGGGGGTTCCGGAGTTGCAGAAGCGGTCGGGGAAAATCTGGTAGAGGATGCCGTTGCCCAAGGCGGCAGGGCGGTGCATATCGGGGGAGTAGACGGTTAGCTGCCAGTAGCGGTCGGTCGGCAGGTCCAGCTCGGCGCGCATCTGCTCGTTAGCGTGGATGAGATGAACCCGCTCGTCCGCCGTGATGATGCGGAAATAATAAAAATACAGGCAAGGCCGTGCAGGTGTATAGGTCAGGGTATAGCAGTTGAGGCGCATATCACAGCGCTCCAGCTCCATAGGAAGAAATTGGTCGGCTTCTCCATCCCGACAAAGCGCCATTTGAGCCTGCCGAACTGCTAAGTCCTTGGGAAGATGGATGGAAAACCGGACAGGAGTTCCGGCGGTGACGGCGCCGAAGGGCTCCTTGAAGCAGGTCATTCGGCTGTCATAGATGCAGAAATCCATAGGGTATCGTTCCTTTCAGGTTGGATGGAATGGATGAAAGAGGGACCCGGCAAGCAATCTCACCGGGTCCCTTCTGTCCTGTTGTCAGGTGTTTAGTCCAGATGCCAAATGTTGTTGGCATATTCACGGATTGCGCGGTCTGCACAGAAATAGCCCGATTCGGCGATGTTGACCAAAGACATCTGCTGCCATCTGGTCTGGTCATTCTGGTAGGTGCTCAGAGCCAGTCTGCGGGTCTTGTCATACGAATCAAAGTCACGCAGCACCATATAAGGGTCGTCGCTTTTGAGCGAATTGCTGATCTGGGTAAAGCTGTCTCCGGCGATGTTGCTGCCAATCATGTCGACAGCCTGCTTGATGACCGGATTGTTCAGATAGATTTCGTTTGGATAGTAGCCGTCCTTCTTGAGGCGGTCGACCTCCGGAGTACGCATACCAAAGACAAAGATGTTGTCCGGGCCGACTGCCTCGCCGATTTCGACGTTGGCTCCGTCCCAAGTGCCGATGGTCAGTGCACCGTTGAGCATCAGCTTCATGTTGCCGGTGCCCGAAGCCTCGGTGCCTGCAAGGGAAATCTGCTCGGAAATCTCGCTTGCCGGCATCAGCAGCTCGGAGAGGGTGACGCGGTAATCCTCGAGATACACGATTTTAAGGATGTCGCGGGTCTGCGGGTCATTTTCCAGCATCTTGCCGAGGCTGCAAATAAACTTGATAATCTGTTTTGCCATGTAATAGCCGGGAGCAGCCTTGGCACCGAAGATAAAGGTGGTCGGCTGGATGTCGGCATGAGGATTGGTTTTCAGCTCGTTGTACAGGGAGAGGATGTGCAGAGCGTTCAGGTGCTGACGCTTGTACTCATGCAGTCGTTTGACCTGTACATCAAAGACCGAGTTCGGGTCGATGACCTGGCCGGTGTGCTCCTTGACATACGCTACGAAGTCCTGCTTGTTGGCGAGCTTGATTTTTCTTAACTGCTCATGAACCTGCTTGTCGTTCTGGAACGGCAGCAGCTGCTTGAGCTGGGACATATCGTGCATGAAGCCGTCGCCAATCAGCTCCTTGATATAGTTGTTCAGGCGCGGGTTGGATTGGTAGAGCCATCTTCTGGAGGCGATGCCGTTGGTGACATTCTGGAATTTATAAGGCTGAATCTTGTAGAAGTCGTGGAAGAGCGATTCCTTGAGGATGTTGCTGTGGAGGGTGGAAACGCCGTTGACGCTGTGGGAGCCGGTGATGCAGAGGTTTGCCATACGAATGGTGTGGTTGTCGATAATCGCCATGCGGGAGACCGTGTAGCCGTCCAGATGGAACTGGTCGCGGAGCTGACGGCAGAGGCGGTTGTTGATTTCCACAATAATCTGATAGATGCGGGGCAGCAGGGTGCGGAACATATCCTCGTTCCAGCACTCGAGCGCTTCGCTCATGACGGTGTGGTTGGTGTAGGCAAAGGTGTTGCTGACGATGGTCCAAGCCTTATCCCACGGGTAGCCGCACTCGTCCAGCAGGATTCGCATCAGCTCCGGAATAGCCAGTGTTGGGTGGGTATCGTTGATGTGGATTGCGTTTTTCTCTGCAAAGTTTTCCAGTGTGCCGTACAGGTCCATGTGGCGGCGGACAATATCTGCCACCGATGCGGCAGAGAGGAAATACTGCTGGCGCAGACGCAGGTTCTTGCCGGCGGTGTGGTTGTCGTTTGGATAGAGGATTTTGCTGATAGCCTCTGCACCGGACTCCTGTCCCAGAGCGTGGAGGTAGTCGCCGCGGTTGAAGGCATCCATATCGATGGCGGAGCTTTGCGCGCTCCAAACACGCAGAACATTGACCGCCTTGCTGTCGTAGCCGGAAATCATGATGTCGTACGGAACCGCCTTGACGGTGGTGTAGTTTTTGTGCAGGACATGATGATAGCTGTAGTCCCAAAATTCTTCAATCTGTCCGCCAAAGTGGACATCCACCGCAAGCTCCGGCACACACTTGAGCCAGACCTCGCCGCCGGGCAGCCAGTCATCAGGCAGCTCGGTCTGCCAGCCGTCTACGATTTTCTGCTTGAAGATGCCGAACTCATACAGGATGGAGTAGCCGACAGCAGGATAAGCGCAGGTGGACAGCGCGTCCATATAGCAGGCAGCCAGACGGCCCAAGCCGCCGTTGCCCAAGCCGGCATCCGGCTCAAGCTCGAACAGATTTTCCATCTTGACGCCCATCTCCTTTAGGGCAGTGGAAAACTCGTTGACCAGATTCAGGTTGTAGATGGAGTTTTTCAGCGAGCGACCCAGCAGAAATTCCATCGAGAGGTAGTACACCTGCTTGCGGCCCTTGGCACGGGCATCCGAGATGAAGTGCCGGCGCTTTTCACGCATGATCTTGCGCGCTAACGAGGCGCAGGCTTTGTAGTAGATATTGTCAGGAGCAGTTTCCGGGGTGAAGCTGAGCAGCTCAATTTCGGAAGCCAGCAGTTTTTTGATTTCTTCAGTCGTCAGTTTTGTTTCTTCCATAACGAATGACCGCCATTTCTCCGCACGGTTAGAATAAGGAAAATCTCTCATACTGATTGCAGGGCGCTCCGGTGCGGTCGGAGTGCTG
>URFD01000028.1 GCA_900547015.1 uncultured Oscillospiraceae bacterium
GAAATTGGAAATCCAATGGAGGTGCAATATGTTGAATGTTCTGATTTCGGGCATATTTTTGTTCTCTTTGGTCACTTCTGTTCTAAACGGTACAACCGAACCCCTCTGCAACGAGCTGCTTGCCGCTCCGCAAAAAGCGTTTGAGCTGGCGCTGAGCGTCGGTTTCGGCCTCTGCCTGTGGAGCGGTGTGATGGAGGTTGCCCGTCAGGCCGGTCTGCTCCGAGCAGTATCTGCTCTGTTTCGGCCCGTCCTCTCCCTGCTGTTTCCCCAGCTCAAGCCCGACTCGCCTGCCGCTCAGGCAATCTGCACCAATCTGGCAGCCAACCTGCTGGGTCTGGGCGCTGCGGCAGCTCCTGCCGGGATTCAGGCGGTGCAGGAAATGCAGGCACTCTGTCCCGACCCTGCTGTTGCCTCTCCCAGTTCGATTCTGCTGATTCTGCTCAACACCGCTTCCCTCCAGCTGATTCCCACCACTGCCGCTGTGCTGCGTCTACAGGCAGGCTCTGCCGCCCCGATGGAAATCCTTCCGGCAGTCTGGGTTACCTCTCTGCTGTCGGTCATGGTCGGCATCCTCGCCGCCAAGCTGATGGAGCGGCTGACCTGCTCCGTGTCCTGTCCAAGAACAAAGGAGGAAGCGCTGTGAACACCCTCAAGCTCCTGTCCAACCTGAGCATCCCTCTGATTCTCTGCATCGTACCAATCTGCGCTCTGGCAAAGGGCGTCGACCTGCTTTCTGCCTTTTCTCAGGGTGTCCTCTCAGGGCTAAACATCCTGCTGGAGATGTTCCCCGCGCTCCTGCTGCTCACACTGGCGATTGCCGCCTTCCAGTCCTCCGGCGCGATGGAGCTGCTGTCCCGTTCGCTGGCTGTTCCTGCCCAGCTGGCTGGGATTCCGCAGGAGCTGATTCCGCTGACCCTGCTCCGTCCGCTGTCCGGCAGCGGAGCGCTGGCTGTCTTTACTAACCTGCTGAGCCAATACGGCCCGGACAGCCTCATCGGGCGCACTGCCAGCGTGCTGATGGGCTCGACCGAAACGACCTTTTACACGATTGCGCTGTACTGCTCCGCCTCCGGCATCCGCAAAAGCCGCTGGGCTGCTCCTGCCTCGCTGTGCGCCGACCTCACCGGCTTCCTCATCAGCGCCTTGGCGGTGCGTCGGATTTTTTCCTAATCGTCCGATTTCAAAAGGACTGCGCTCTGCCGCCAATCCTCCCCACAAGGGCGGATTCGGTCGGCAAACAGGCTGTACTGGTCTGCACAGCGGCTTTCCAGCTGGGCAGACTGCCCTGCCGTCTCTCCGGATTCGGCAAGCCGTTTGAGGCTGGCAGAGACCGGCAGTGTGGCGGTCTGTTTCATGCAGGACAGGATTTCCCTACCCCGCTCGTTCATCCCCAAAATCCGCAGATAGGGCGGCAGTGTCTGCTGCATCGTCCCGGGCAGAGACAAGAAGGCACTCATCACCAGCCGCCGCACCCGTGCCATCGGGTAGCGCTTGGTCTTGACCAGCTCATACAGTTCCTCGACGGTGCAGGCCTGTCGGCTTGCCTGAAGCAGACGGTTTTCCAGCCCCTCCGAAAGGTCTGGCAGTACGGACAGCTGCTCTGCCGAAAGCCCTCTCAAGGTGGACAAGACCGCTCTCTCGCCGGTTTTTATCTGTGCCAGCTCACCGCGCTCTGCCGCCCGGCGATACTGCTCCCAGCAATTCTGCGGGAGATATTCTTGCACCCGGCTCCAATTTCCCTCCAACATCTGCCCGCGCAGAAAGCTCGCCGAGGCAAAGCCCAACTCCGGCTCTCCATCGTGGGCATTTCCGATTCGGCTGATTGCCATCGGCTGGATTCTGCCGTCCGACAAGGCTGCCAGCTGTGCCAGATATTCCACCGCCAGAATGTTGTTGGGACGGCTCAGCACCGCTCCCACACGCTCTCCAAACACCTGCTCCACCGCCTGCTGTCTGGCTCTTGCAAAGGTGATGCCCTCTGCCATCCGCTCCCGCAGCGCCTGCTGCACCTGCGGATGCTCCAAAGCATCGGCAGCCTGACCCAGTAAGTCCTGCTCGGCGTCCTCCGCTCCAAAGGCCAGAGCTTGCACACAGCCCATCGCACATACCAAACTGACCGCACCAAAGGCAAACCGCTGCGCTCCTGCACAGGCATAGCTGACCGGCAGTTCCAGAATCAGGTCTGCCCCGTTTTCCAATGCGGCACGCGCCCGCACCCGCTTGGGAAGGATAGCAGGTGTTCCCCGCTGGGTATAGTCCGGGCTCATCACCACCGCGATGTGGGTCGCTCCCCGCTGCCGTATCTGCTCGAGCTGCCACCGGTGTCCCTTGTGAAACGGATTGTATTCCGCGATCACCGCTGCGACCTTCATTCCATTCCCTCCCTGACATTTTTTTGTCATATACCGGGATTTTTGCCCATTTTCCCGCCAAAAATCCCGCTGCTCTCACACTTTTCCTAAAATATTGCGTTCTCACACGAAAAAACGCTGTTTCTCTCTTGAAAAGTCCTGCCAGATATAATAATATATTAGGTGTATCAAGGTGTCAACCTTGCCCTCCGCCCCTCCTCGGGTCGGGCGGCATTAAATTTTATGGGAGGAATTTGAAATGAAAATTCTCGTTTTAAACTGTGGTAGCTCTTCTCTGAAGTATCAGCTGATCGACATGGAGAACGAACACGTTCTCACCAAAGGTCTGTGTGAAAGAATCGGTATCGACGGTTCTATTCTGACCCACAAGGTTCCGGGCAAAGACAACTACGTTGTTGAGACCCCAATGCCAGACCACTCTGTTGCTGTTCAGCTCGTACTCGATGCTCTGACCGACAAAGACCACGGCGTCATCACTTCTGTTGATGAGATCAACGCAATCGGTCACCGCGTGCTCCACGGCGGAACAAAATTCACCAAATCCATCGTTGTAAACGCTGATGTAAAAGCTGCAATCCGCGAGTGCTTCGACCTTGGCCCTCTGCACAACCCTGCTAACCTGATGGGTATCGAGGCTTGCGAAAAAGTTTGCCCAGGCAAACCAAACGTTGCAGTATTCGACACCACCTTCGGTATGGGCATGGATGAAAAATCCTACCTGTACGCTATCCCACACGAATACTTCGAGAAATACGGCGTTCGCCGCTACGGCTTCCACGGAACCAGCCACGGCTTCGTTTCCAAAGAAGCAATCAAGTTTGGCAACCTGCCTGCTGATGCAAAAGTAATCGTTTGCCACATCGGCAACGGTGCTTCCATCTCTGCTTCCGTTGGCGGCAAATGTGTTGACACCTCCATGGGTCTGACCCCTCTGGAAGGTCTGATCATGGGTACCCGTTCCGGCGACCTTGACCCGGCTGTTATCCAGTACATCTGCAACAAAGAGAACAAGAGCGTTGACGAAGTTCTCAATATGCTCAACAAGAAATCCGGTCTGCTGGGCATGAGCGGCGGCCTGTCCTCTGACTGCCGTGACATCACTGCTGCTGCAGAAGAAGGTCACCATCTGGCAAAAGTTACTCTGGATGCTTACACCTACCGCATCGCAAAATATGTTGGCGCATACGCTGCTGCTATGAACGGCGTTGACGCAATCGCATTCACCGCTGGTGTTGGCGAAAACGACATCGAGATCCGCGAAGAGCTCTGTGAGAAATACTGGGGCTACCTCGGCGTGAAGATCGACAAAGAAGCAAACCACACCAGAGGCGAGAACAAAGTTGTTTCCACTGCTGATTCCAAAGTTAAAGTTATGGTTATCCCAACCAATGAAGAGCTTGCAATCGCAAGAGACACTCTGGCTCTCATCTAAGCTGCTTTTTCCCCGGCACCCTTGTCCGATTGGACAAGGGTGCTTTTTTGACCCTCCTCCCCGGAATCGGTAAAAAGCAAAAAAATTCCCCCTGCACTCCTCTTGCATCTTGTGGAGTATGCCTGTAAAATAGAAGATACCAGATTTGTTTTTTGTCCGATAACCAATCGAAAGGAAGAATGAGAATGCTGACACAGGAATGTCTGCAAGACGCTCTGCACTACGGCGAGTGCTTTGTCAAGCTCGGCAAGCCCGCCGAGTACATCCCGGAGCTGGCTCGGGTCAACAAGTATCACCTGGGGGTCTGCGTAGTCGGGCTGGATGGCTCGATTATGGAATGTGGGGATACCCGCACCCCGTTCACCATCCAAAGTATCTCCAAGCTGGCCTCCCTGATTCTGGCAATCGGCGACCGCGGAGCGGACTATCTGTTCCACGACAAGGTCGGCGTGGAGCCTACCGGCGACCCGTTCAACTCCATTGTCAAGCTGGAGACCAAGTCCCGCCCCTTTAACCCCTTTATCAATGCCGGCGCCATCACCGTTGCCAGCTGCATCGACGGAAAAAATGCAGACGAAAAGTTCGACCGCTTTTTGACCTTTGTTCGCAAGCTCTGCAGCAATCAGGAAATCTCGCTCAATGAATCGGTCTACCTCTCCGAAAAGGCCACCGGCGACCGCAACCGCGCGCTGGCATACTACCTGAAGGCCAACGGCATCCTCGAAGGAAATGTTGAGGAATGTCTGGACTTCTACTTCCGGATGTGCTCGGTCAATGTCACCGCGGTGGACATCGCCCAAATCAGTGCGGTGCTGGCAAACCACGGCACCTGCCCCGGCACGCAGGAGGTTTTGATTCAGCCGCGCAGTGCCAAGGCCATCCGTGCCCTGATGCTGACCTGCGGAATGTATGACGGCTCCGGCGAATTTGCCATGTCGGTCGGCTTCCCTGCCAAAAGCGGCGTGGGCGGCGGTATTGCCGCTGCTCTGGTGGACCGGATGGGAATCGGTGTCTACGGCCCTGCTCTGGACGAAAAGGGCAACAGCATCGGCGGCATCAAGATTCTGGAATATCTGTCCGACAAGCTCGATTTTAATTTATTCTAACAAAAAAGGAGTCTGAGAAAAATTCTCAGACTCCTTTTTTTACGCACCTTCGGCGCCATTTACGAAACGCTTATTCTTCTTTCCATTTTCCCTTTTTGTCAAAGAGTTTTTTCATCTTCTTTTCAATCGGATAATATGGAGCCATAATGCCAATCAGGTCTACAATCAGCAGCACCTGCGCCATATACTGCGGTGGCAGGAACACCACGCCCAGCAGGGTAATCATCAGAGCGATGATGCCGATTGGAAGAATCAGCCGTCCATAGCTGATATGCGCATAGTACCAGGTATCCGGGCTTTTCAGCGACCACTCGGTTCGATAGCCAATGAAGAAATTCCATCCGCCGATGTCCGGATTTCTGGGATACTTCGGCGGTTTCTTGCGCCACCACAGTCCCCAGACAATCATGCCGATGGGGATTAAAAACAGCAACATTCTTGCAACATCCCTTTCTGAAAATATCTCCGATTATTATACCACACTTTTTTTCCGTTGTAAATTTCCCGCGCCCGAACCCTCCCAAAATTTCACCGATTCCGCAAATCGCATCCCTTGACGGACTCTGTGCTTTTTTGTATACTGGGGATAGTTTTTACCGATTGGAGACACCCTCGTATGAAAAAATGGGATCGCATCATCCTCGCTTCGATTGCAGGCGTCGCCGTTGTGCTGGCGCTTGTTTTTTGGCTGATGGGCAGCCGCAGTCAAAAGGCCTTTGCCATCGTTTCGATTGACGGCAAAACCGTCCTCACCCTCGACCTTGCCGCAGAGCCTGACCGTCAAATCGACCTTGCCGAATACGGCGTTCCGGTCGTGCTGGAAATTCGCAAGCACCGGATTTCCTTCCTCTCCTCCGACTGTCCGGACCACCTCTGCATGGGCTTCGGCTGGATTGACCACGAGCCGCAGAGCGCAGTCTGTATGCCCAATCGGGTGGCGGTGGTCATCAGCCCGACAGCAAATACCAACTAAAAAAGCCCGAACCGCTGGTTCGGGCTTTTTGCTGTTCTCTTTGCGGCAGACGGGTTGCTTATTTCTCGTCTACTCTCTTTTTCCGCAGGTATTTGTCGACTGCCTCGACCATGTTTTCCGGCATCTTTCTTGGAACCGGGAATACCACTGCGTCGACCATCCGGTCTGCGAAGGTCTGAACGAATGCAGCGGTCTTGCCCAGATTGCGGTAGTCCAGATAATCGATGACATCGTGACGGCAGTGAATCATCGCACCGCCGCCTCTGCCAAATCGGCAGAAGTTGATTGCCGGAACACCTTCGTTTGCAAACGGTACCGAGTCGCTGGAGTATACCTCCTGTGTAACATCGGTGGAGAAGCCAACCTCTTTGGAGAGATACTCAACAAAGCGGCAGAGGGATTCGTCTGCCATGATGGCTGCCCAGTCTGCACCCAGCACAGAGCCGGCTACATCGACGTTGATCATCAGCTGAACATCCTTGAGCTCCTCTTTGTGCGCTGCAACATAAGCCTTGGAGCCCAGCAGGCCAACCTCTTCCGAGCCGTACCAGCAGAAGGTCAGGTTTCTCTTTGGAGGATTTTCCTGATAGTGGCGTGCCAGCTCCATCAGAATTGCCGAGCCTGCGCCGTTGTCATAAACACCGTGGCTGAATGGAACGCTGTCATAGTGTGCGCCGAAGGTGATATCCTCTGCGGTCTCGTCGATGCCCTTCATTCTCAGCACAACATTTCGGGAAGCGCGCTCTACATTGTCCTGAACCAGAGTAAAGGTCACGGTCTCCGGCTCGCCCTTTACCAGCTCCATTGCATCGATGGCACGCAGAACGCCGCCAGGGATGGTGCCGTAACGGGTTGCCCAGCTGCGCAGCTCACGCTCCGGCAGGTCGGTCTGGTCATGGACATCCGAAACATTTCCGTTCCAGGTCAGGAAAGCTGCTACGCCATAGCGAACCATCCGCTCGTATACTTCCTCGTTGACTCTGCCGCTGTTGACCAGAACGATCATGCCCTTTTTATCGTACAGATCGGCTTCGGTGCCCTGCTGGACATAGGCAAAGCGAGCAGTCAGACCCTCTGCCGGTGTGCTGCCCGAACGGCGATAGCCCTGTACTTCCCAATCGCGTCCCAGTGCGTTGAGCGCTACGGTGTGGATATCCGCAGTCTCCACCATAAATTCTTCAATCTCTGCCTTCATGCCGGCCTTTGCCAGCTCTTCACAGATGATGTTTGCCGCACGGGTCTCCTCTTCAGAGGTGCTGGTGCGGATAAAGTTGATTCGCTCCAAATCCTCATAGATGCGTTTTCCCATTGCCTCTGTGTTTTTCAAAATGTCCATTTTACACACTCCCATCTGATATTATAAATCGACTGGTTCCGTTGGGACTCCGTTCCTTCCCCGGGTCTTATGGTTTTCTTTCCAAAAATTCTGTCGGTTCTTTGGATATTTTGCTCTAAAAATATCCAGTTCAGCCCTATTTTTCTGTACGGATTCCCCTCAGGCTCTAGTATATCACAAACTTCCGGCGCTTGCAATCCCATATCGCATCCGGAATATCATGTATAAAAAACCGACCGCATGGAACAGCTCCATGCGGTCGGTCGGGTCACTATTGATTTTTCTGATGGCACAGGTGGCAAGCCACAAAATGGTTTGGCTCCACCTCCAGCAGCTGCGGAGCTTCCTTCTCGCAGATTGGCATTGCAAAACGGCAGCGCGGTCTGAATTTGCAGCCCGGCGGTGGATTAATCGGGCTTGGCACCTCGCCCTCGAGCTTGATGCGCTCACGGGTTGCCTCGCCGTCCGGGTCTGCCATCGGGATGGCAGAGATCAGCGCCTGGGTGTAAGGGTGCAGTGGCTTGTCGTACAGGTCATAGTTGCTTGCCAGCTCCACCATGCTGCCCAGATACATGACGCCCACACGGTCCGAGATATGCTTGACCATCGACAGGTCGTGGGAGATGAACAGGTAGGTCAGTCCAAACTCTTTCTGTAACTTAATCAGCAGGTTGACAACCTGCGCCTGAATGGAAACGTCCAGCGCGGAAATCGGCTCGTCGCAGACGATGAACTTCGGCTCTACCGCCAACGCTCTTGCGATGCCGACACGCTGACGCTGGCCGCCGGACAGCTCGTGTGCAAAGCGGTTTGCATACTCTGCGCTCAGACCAACCTTGTTGAGCAGGTCGGCTACCCGGTCGTTTTTCTCCTGTTCGCTCAGATGAAAGTGAACGTCCATTCCCTCCGAGATGATTTCTCCGATGGTCATACGAGGGTCCAGAGAAGCGTATGGGTCTTGGAAGATGACCTGAACGTTCTTTTTAAATTCCAGCAGGTCCTTGCCCTTGAGGGTGGAAATATCCTTGCCGTCAAAAACCACCTTGCCGGAGGTCGGCTCATAGAGCTTAATCATGGTGCGTCCGCAGGTGGTCTTGCCGCAGCCGGACTCGCCAACCAGACCCAGCGTCTCGCCGCGGCGGATGCTGACCGAGACGTTGTCCACAGCCTTGAGCGTCTGCTTGCGTCCTGCTTTAAAGAACTTGCACAGGTCGGTGACCTCCAGAATATTGTCTGCGTTCTGCAGTGTTTCAATTACCTGATCCATTACTGAACCTCCCTGTCATAGAAGGATTTTACCTTTGGTGCGTTTGGATGCTGGAGCCAGCAGGATACCTTGTGCGTATCGGTGATGGCGGTTTCAAACGGATTGCGCTCCTTGCAGATTGGCATACAGTATTCGCATCGGGAAGCAAACGGGCAGCAGTTCAGCGGCAGGATCAAATCCGGAGGAGTTCCCTTGAGGGCATACAGCTCCTGCTTTGCCTCCTTGGCCAGCTTCGGAACCGAGCTGAGCAGAGCCCATGTATAAGGATGCTTGGAATCATAAAAGATTTCCCGGGCAGTACCGCGCTCCACCACCTGACCGGCATACATCACCTGAATCCGGTCTGCAAAGTTTGCAACAACGCCCAAGTCGTGGGTGACCAGAATGATGGCGGTGTTCATCTTTTCCTTCAGCTCGCGCATCAAATCCATAATCTGTGCCTGAATGGTAACATCCAGTGCGGTGGTCGGCTCGTCTGCAATCAGGATATTCGGACTGCACGCCAGCGCCATCGCAATCATGACACGCTGTCTCATACCGCCGGACATCTCATGCGGATAGCTGTCGATTCGTTTTTCTGCGCTCGGGATGTTGACCATCTTGAGCATCTTGATGGCTTCTTCTCTTGCTTCCTTTTTATTCAAGCCCTTGTGGATACGCAGGCTTTCCATAATCTGCTTGCCCACGGTCATGGTCGGGTTCAGCGAGGTCATCGGGTCCTGAAAAATCATGCTGACCTCGTCACCGCGGAACTTGCACAGTTCCTTTTTGTTCAGTGCCAGCACATCCTTGCCGTCACAGATAATCTGAGAGCCTTCCTTAATAACAGCAAACGGAGCCTTGTGCAGGCGCAGAATCGACTTTGCTGTAACGGTCTTGCCGCAGCCGGACTCTCCGACAAAGGCAAGGGTCTCGCCGCGCTTGAGCTCGAAGCTCACTCCGCGCACTGCCTTGACCTCACCGGCATAAGTATTGAAGGATACGCTGAGGTCTTTTACTTCCAAAATATTTTCTTTTTCCATCTTTGCATCCTCCTACTTTCTCAGTTTCGGGTCCAGTGCGTCGCGCAGACCATCACCCAGCAGGGTAAAGGAGAGCATGGTCAGCGCAATCATCAGCGATGGGAAGAACAGCTGATAGGGATAGAACATGAAGTTCTGCTGTGCAGCCGAAGCCAGCGCACCCCAGCTGGTGTCCGGCGGCTGGATTCCCAGACCGATGTAGCTCAGAAATGCCTCCGAGAAGATGTAGCCCGGGATGTCAAAGGTGATGGCAACGATGATGATGCCGATGGTGTTTGGAATCATGTGGCGCATGATAATTTTCATTGGGGAAACGCCCAGCGCATTTGCCGCCAGAACATACTCCTGGCTCTTGAGCTGGAGCATCTGTCCGCGCACCAGACGGGCAATTCCGCACCATCCGGTCAGGGTCAGCGCCAGCATCATGGTGCCGATGCTCTTGGAATCGGTTACAACGGAAATCAGGATTACGATAATCAGGTATGGGATGCTCAGCAAAACCTCGACAATACGCATCATGATGTCATCCACAATGCCGCCGAAGTAGGAGGCGATACCGCCGTAGATACAGCCAACCACGCTGGCAACCACCGCGCCGACAACACCGATTGCCAGAGAAACACGGCCTGCCTGCCATACACGGGAGAACAGGTCACGGCCCAGCGAATCGGTACCGAACCAATGCTCCGCATTCGGGGTCTGGTTGATGGCTTCGGTGTCGATTTCTTCAAACGCATAGCCGGAGATGTATGGGCCGACAATGACCATCATGATCATCAGCAGGAGGATAAACAGCGCAACCAGTGCGATTTTATTCTCCCTGAGTCGTCTCCATGCGTCTGCCCAGTAGCCGACCTTTGGACGGGCAATGATGTCGCCGGAAAAGTCGTCTGTTCCGATAATCTGGAATTTCTCCGCCGGAATGTCTTCCCACTCCGCTGCAGAGGGGATATTCTGTTCTGTAGCCATAGGTTTCTCCTCCTTATTTAATGCGGATTCGCGGATCAAAGATGGTGTAGGCAATATCGATCAGCAGCTGTGCCACAACAAACAGGGCTGCCGCAAAGATGGTGGTACCGATAATCATGGTATAGTCACGGTCATTGATCGAGGAAATATAATAGAAGCCCAGACCCGGGATACCAAAGATTTTCTCAATGACAAAGGAGCCGGTGAAGATACCGGAAATCTGTCCGCCCAGGATGGTGATGCAGGGCAGAAAAGCATTTTTCAGGACATGGTCCTTGATGATGTGGAAGCGGCTGACGCCCTTTGCCTCCGCAGTCAGGATATAGTCCTGTCCCATAACATCCAGCATATTGGCCTTGAGGTAACGGGCATAGGTCGCGATGGTGCCAAAGCACATGGCAACAACCGGCAGAACAAAGTTCTTCGGTTTGCCCCAGCCGGTGGTCGGCAGAATCTGCCAGTGTACTGTAAAGACATACTGCAACAGTGCCGCCAGTACAAAGACCGGGATGGTGATTCCCAGAATCGCAATAAACATGACCAGATAGTCCGGCCATTTATTTTTGTTGAGCGCCGCTACGATACCCAGTGTGACACCGATTGCCAGACCAACTGCCAGCGCAAGGCCGCCGATGGCACCGGATACCTTGGAGTTGGTCAGCAGGGTATCGGTAATGCTCTTGCCGGGATATTTCAGCGATTCGCCCAAATCCCCATTGATAATCAGGTTCTTCATAAAGATTGCATACTGCTCGGTCTTTGACTTGTCCAGACCATATTTGGCATAATAGTTTGCCTTTGCCTGCTCCGGCAGCTTGTTTGCCATAGCGCCCAGCGGGTCGCCCGGAATCGAATGCATCATAAAAAAGGTCGCTGTTGCGATGATAAACAGCGTAACCAGCATATAGCCAATTCTTTTCAGGATGTACTTGAACATACTTTTCTCCCTTTTCCCAGCTTGTCTGAAACGCCTGAAAGGAACAGGCAGCGGACGCTGCCTGTTCCCAAGCTCTTGTGTGTACCAGAGAAGCTGTCCTTATCCCCTTAGCAGAAGCTTATCTGCCGCTGGTGTAAACATACTTCAGACCGGTTGTGGTGAATGGCATGGTAGCCATGTTCTTCATGTAGCTGTAACGGTAGGTGTTTGCGGACTCGTTTACGATTGGGCACAGAGCGCAGCCTTCGTTAAAGAGGAGGTTCTCTGCTTCCTTGTACAGCTCAACGCGTTTTGCCTCGTCCATCTCAACAGCGGACTGTGCAATCAGCTCATCATATTTTTCGTTTTCCCAGAAGGTCGGGATGTTTCCGGAGTTGGAAACCATCAGAGAGAGCATTGCGTATGGGTCGTTGTAGTCGATGCCCCATACCATGTAGCCCATCTGATATTCGCCGGCATAGGTCTTGGACTGGAAGGTACCCCACTCGTTGAAGTCCAGAGTGATGTTGACGCCCAGAACATTCTTAAATACCTGCTGGTAATATTCGCCGTAGTTTTTAATCCACTGGTTGGTATCGCCCAGAGTGAAGGTAACACTCAGAGTGGATGGGTCAGAACCCAGACCCAGCTCTTCCATGCCCTTGAGCAGCAGCTCTTTTGGATCCTCGGATTCTGCCATAGCCTTCAGAGGCTCCTCTGCCTGGTCTCTGTAGTTGCCCAGCTCGCCGGTGGAAACGCCGTCCGGTACCCAAGAGTATGCAGGATACATGGTGTTGAAGTAGATGGTCTTTGCAACATCTTCACGGTTGATTGCCAGAGTGAAGGCTTTTCTGATGTTTTCATTCTGGAACAGCTCGTCCTTGGTGTTGAAGAAGTGGAAACGAACGGAAGGAGAAACATAGCTGACATGGTCAACATTTTCCATCGATTCGAATTTGTTCATCCATTCCGGTGTGCCGGTTCCGCAGGAGTCCAGAGAACCGTTGAGGAAGGAGTTGAAGATTGCGTTCTCATCGTTCATGATTTTGTAGGTAACGGTGGTCAGGTTGACGCTGTCTGCATCCCAGTACTGGTCATTCTTGGTCAGGACAATTTCGGACTGATGGGTCCAGGTGTCCATCTTGAATGGGCCGTTGTATACCAGGTTGGAAGCCTCTGCACCATAGGTCTCGCCGTACTGCTCTACGATGTCCTGACGCTGTGGAAGCATTGCACGGGTATCGGTCAGGGAGAGGAAGTATGGGGTTGGGCTTTCCAGAGTGAATTCCAGAGTCTTGTCATCGATTGCTTTTACGCCCAGCTCGGATGGGTCCATCTCGCCAGCCAGAACTGCGTTTGCATTCTTCACGCATGGCAGGAAGTAGGAGTTTGGAGAAGCAACCTCCGGAGTCATGGTTCTGGTGATGCCGTAAACATAGTCGTTTGCGGTAACATCCTTGCCATCAGACCATTTGTTTGCACGCAGATGGAAGGTCCAAACGGTGCCGTCCTCGTTGGATTCCCAGCTTTCTGCTGCTGCACCCTCGCGGACATTCTGACCGTCTTTTTCGGTCAGTCTGGTCAGTGGCTCCATCACGTTGTTGAGCAGACCGCCGCTGTAGGTGTCGTTGCCCTTTACGCTGTCCATGGTGGTTGGCTCAGAGAACAGGTAGCCGTTGAAGTACTGCTGAGCATCGAGTGTGTTGCCGTCGATTGTTTTTGCTTCCGCACTTGCCTCTGTATTTTCAGAAGAAGCACCGATATTGGTCTCCTCATCCTTGCCGCCGCAGGCTGCCATCGAAAGCATCATTGCGCCTGCCAGCAGAGCTGCCAGAATTTTTTTCATTTTCATGATTTGTTTCTCCTTTCGGGACAATCCATTTCTCTCTTTATTTCACACAGCCCCCTTCCGGAAGGTTGTGCAACAAACTTAGGTCACACTGTTTCGTTTGGTCTGCCGTTTCCTGCCTGCCCGACCCCGTAGTGTCGTTCCAGCTCCTGACAGATTTGTGCTACCGAACCGCTTCGGTAGCAGTCCAGCAGCTGCTGATGCCGCTGACAAAAGCTCTCCTGCGATTCACTGCGCTGCATACAAAATGCCGGGAAGTTGCTCAGATCTGTGCTTTTCCAGATATGCGCCAGCTTATGAAAGCCAATCTGACCAATCACACATCCGTGGAACAGGTTGTCCTCCTGTGCCAGCTGATACCGGTCCTCTCCGAGCGACCGCATCCGTTCCAAACTTTCCTGCATCTGTTTGAGTGCCTCTGAGGAAATCTCGCCGCGACATAACCGAACTGCCAGCATCTCCAAGGTTGCCCTCAGCCAGCTGATTTCATCAAGATCCCGCTGGGTGATGTGGGTCACGGAACAGCCGATGTTCCGCTCATAGGTGATCAGACCCTCCTGCTCAATCTGGCGCAGGGCTTCCCGCACCGGTCCGCGGCTGACGCCGAACAGCTCTGCAATCTCGTTTTCCTTGATGCGCTGTCCTGCCTCGAACTCTCCGCTCAGGATTTTTTTCCTGATTTCGTCCGCGACCTCCTGCCTCAGGGTCTTGTAGTTCAGTTTTGCCATTCTTTCCCCCCTGTGAATCAAGTGACGGTTGACTGTAGATTGTATGCTTGAAGATTGTCTACAATCTGCCGAACCGTATTGTAACACACTTGCTTATCCTTTGCAACAAAATCACTCACACTTTGTTAATATGATTCATTTTTTATCCAACTATTTATGGCAATTTGCACAAGTTTTTCACCTTTTTCCTAAATTTCCCACCGTTTCTCTTATCTTTCGGAACAATTTGATAACTCTTTCACACAGAATCTCCGCACAAAAAAGAGAAGCATCGGAACGAAATGTTCCGATGCTTCTCTTTTTTACAGGTCAAAATCGATTCGATACGGGAAATCCTCCACCGAGGTACCTCTGCTTTTGAGGTAGCCGCTGATGGTGTCCATGTAATGCTCCATCAATGCCTTGGAGATGCGCTGAACATCCCCGCTCTTGACTGCATCCAGCACCATCTGGTGGATGCGCTCCTGATTGCGGACTACATACTCGCTCTTGCCGGAGCCGCGGTAAAAGACGATGGTGTTCTCCCCCGCCATGCTGTCCCACAAGGTGTACAGTCGCTTGAACTGGGCCGCTTTGACGATGCACGCATGAAAGCGGTTGTCGTTTTCGATGGTTTCGTCGAACTGCTCCACGTCCCGAATGGAGGCCATGTCGCGGACAATCTGCTCCATCTCCGCAATCGTCTCCGGTGAAAAGACGCCGTCGCACATCTTCACCGCCAGAATCTCCAGATTGGCACGAAGCAGATAAACCTCATAGACATCCTGTGCCGTAAACTCCTTGACCGAACATCCCACATGGGAGGTGTACTCCAGCAGCCCCTCCTGCTCAATTTGACGCAGCGCCTCCCGAACCGGTCCTCGGCTAACCCCTAATTCCTGTGCAAGGTCCTGCTCTACGATGCGGGTTCCCGGCTCCAGCTCCCCGGTCAGGAGCATCATTCGAATCGCCTGGGTCACCTGCTCACGCAAGGTTTGGCGCACAATTTTTGCCATGTTTTCTCTTCCTCTCATGTCCCGGTACTGAATTTCTTTTCAGCAAAGGCTCAAAAATATTACCATTACGATAGCATAAGCCCAAAGCGTTTGCAAGGAAAAACCGCTTTTTTGGAAGGACAATCTGGAAGAATTTGTCAATTTATACAAATTCCCATCACATTCTCTGTCAGGGCAGGCTGAGCCTGCACCCAAACAATAAAGTTTTCGTCCACCTTTTTCAAAAGGTGGCGGATTTCAAAGGCAGAGCCTTTGACCGTCCTCCGCAGAGGGCGGAACATTTTTTCTTCTAACCTTCTT
This sequence comes from uncultured Oscillospiraceae bacterium, assembly GCA_900547015.1. Taxonomy (GTDB): domain Bacteria; phylum Bacillota; class Clostridia; order Oscillospirales; family Ruminococcaceae; genus Negativibacillus. The sequence continues at coordinate 15,266 of URFD01000028.1, forward strand.
GCAACACTATGGGAGCCTTTC
>URFD01000029.1 GCA_900547015.1 uncultured Oscillospiraceae bacterium
GGCTGCCCTTGACGCCATCTGCCTTATCGACCGTGTGCTTGTGCGCCAGCGCCGTTATGCTGAGGCTGCCACGTATGGCCCTCAGCAGCAACTACGGCGAGATTCTCCTGAGCGCAGTCGAGAGCGCAAAGGACCAGTTCTCCGATGAGGAGTATGAGTCGCTCAAAAAAGGCGCAGAAAAGATTCGCGAAATCGAAGAAAAAATCAGCGCACTTTCCGCAGACAGCACCTCTGAGCAGCCGGAGGCTGACGCACAGGGCAACAAATTCCCGAGCTTTGAGGGCAAGGATTTCGACGGCAACAGCGTTGACAACAGCCTGTTCTCCAACAATGCCTTCACTGTCGTAAACTTCTGGTTCAACGGCTGCAAGCCTTGTGCAGAGGAGCTGGACGACCTGAGCGCACTCAACGAAAAGGTGAAGGAGCAGGGCGGTGAGGTCATCGGCATCAACACCGAAACCCTCGACGGCAACGAGCAGGCAATCGAAACTGCCAAGAAGCTGCTCGATGCCGCAGGAGCCAGCTACCGCAACATCTACTTTGATTCGAACAGCGAAGCTGCAAAATTCGCTCTGGGCATCATGGCATTCCCGACCACCTATGTCTTTGACCGCGACGGCAACGTTGTAGGCGAACCTCTGATGGGCGGCATCGACAACGAAGCCAACCTGAAAACCCTGCAAAACACCATCGACCAGGCACTGGCAAAGGACACTGCAAAATAAGCAAGCCGCTTTCATCATAGCGAGGACCGTTTGGCCCTCGCTATTTTTTTGTCCTGTTTTTTTTAAAATAGGGCAAAAAGAAAATGACCTCCCGAGGGAGGTCATTTTCTTATCGATTCTTATTCGTGAATCAGTGGCAGAGGTGCCAGGAAGATGATGTCGTCGCGCAGAGCTGCATCCCCTTCTGCAAGGACTGCTGCTTTGCCTGCAACGATACCGCCGGCCTTTTCGGTCAGCTTCTCCAGCGCACGCAGAGATTCGCCGGTGCTGATTACATCGTCTACCAGCAGAACGCGCTTGCCGCGCAGATACTCCATATCCTCGCCGGAGAGGAACAGCTTCTGCAAGCCTGCGGTTGTGATGGACTGTACGTCAACCTCCACCGCATTTTTCATGTAGAGCTTCTTGCTCTTTCTGGCAAGAATATAGCGTTTTCCGCCCTGACGGGACATCTCGTAAGCCAGCGGAATTCCCTTCGACTCTGCTGTGAGCAGAACATCATACTCCGGCAGACGCTTTAACAGCTCGGTAGCGCAGGCGATGGTCAGCTCGACATCCGAAAACATGACAAAGCCTGCAATCGACACGCCGTTTCCCAGCGGACAAACCGGCAGGTCACGCTCAAGACCTGCTACCTGAAGGCGATATGTATCCATTTGAATCATCCTTTCTTGGCAGGACTATGCCTGCCAGCTCAGCTCTTTTCCACCAATGACATGAAAGTGCAGGTGAGGCACCGACTGACCGGCATCCGCACCGCAGTTGGAGATAACGCGGTAGCCGCCGGTGATGCCTGCCTGTGCCGCCAGCTGTCCAATCTTTTCCAAAATGTAGGCAACTGTCTGGCTGTTTTCGGCATTGATCTGGTCCACGCTCTGGATATGCTCCTTTGGAATCACCAGAAAATGCACCGGAGCGATGGGAGCAATGTCATAAAACGCAAGGATTTTGTCATCCTCATACAGTTTTTTGGAAGGGATTTCGCCGCTGATAATCTTACAGAACAGACAATCTTCCATTGTACAGACCTCCTTGTTTCAAAGAGAAATGATTTATTTGAGCATTCCCTCCAGCATTGCCGGAACGCCGGAAAGAACTTCCTCTGCCTTGGACAGATCCGCAGCACCGCCCATTGCGCTGTCCGGACGGCCGCCGCCCTTACCGCCGAGCTGTGCAGTGATCTCCTTGACCAGCTTGCCCGCATGAGCGCCGGCCTTTACTGCCTGCTCGCCGCAGACTGCCAGAACGCTGGACTTGCCGTCGCAGGATGCTGCAAAGACTGCAACAACATCCGGAGCGTCTGCCTTCACCTGGTCACCGAGGGTACGCAGGCTGTCCGGTGCAGTATTCTTGAGTACCGCAGACAGGTAGCGAACGCCCTTGACCTGGGTGGTGTTCTCAAACAGCTCCTTCATCTTGCTGTTGGCAATCTGAGCCTGAAGGGATTCAATCTCTCTGGACTGTGCCTTCAGCTCTCTTGCAACCGACTGAGCCTTGGAAACAACCTCAGCCTGACCGGCTGCCTTAAACTCGGATGCAACTGCATCGATGATGCCCTCTGCGTGGTCGAGCAGTTCCAGCACGCCCATGCCGGTTGCTGCTTCGATTCTTCTGACACCGGCTGCAACCGAGGATTCCGAGATAATTTTGAACACACCAATCTGTGCGGTGTTCGGAACATGGGTACCGCCGCAGAATTCTACCGAGTCGCCCATGGTGCAGACGCGGACAACATCGCCGTATTTTTCACCGAACAGAGCCATTGCGCCCTTTTCCTTTGCCTGCTCAATTGGCAGCTCTTCGACCTGAACCGGATGGCCGGCAAGAATCATGGCATTGACCAGATCCTGTGTTTTCTGAATCTCCTCTGCGGTCATTGCGGAGAAGTGGCTGAAGTCAAAGCGGCAGCGATGCTCGTCATAGTAGGAGCCTGCCTGATGAACATGGTTGCCCAGAACCTGACGCAGTGCAAGCTGAAGCAGGTGGCAGACCGAGTGGTTGGACATGATGCGGCGGCGGCGCAGAGCATCCACCTTTGCACAGACCTTGTCACCGGTGGTGAAGCTGCCGCTGGCAACAGTACCGATGTGCATGAAGTGACCCTCGTGGTCCTTCTTGGTATCCTCAACGGTAAAGACATTTTCGCCGCAGACGATGACGCCGGTATCTCCTACCTGACCGCCGGACTCGCCGTAGAACGAGGTGGTGTTGAGAATCAGGGTTGCCTGCTGGCCCTCCTCGACGCTGTCTGCAAAGCTGCCGGAGCTAATCAGAGCCAGAACGGAGGCATCCTGCTCGAGTGTCTGGTAACCGGTGAAGGTGGTTGCCGGCAGAGCGGTCAGGTCGATGGTGTCGGTGCTCCAACCGCTGACATCCTTGCGTGCCTCTCTTGCACGGACACGCTGCTCATTCATCAGGCGGTTGAACTCCTCCTCATCAATGGTGATGTTCTGCTCGCCGAGAATCTCACGGGTCAGATCGATTGGGAAGCCAAAGGTGTCGTACAGACGGAAGGCATCCTCGCCGGAGAGCACGCCGCCCTTGCCTTCAAAGGAAGCAATCAGCTGCTGAAGCTGCTCCATGCCCTGGTCGATGGTTTTCTGGAAGCGCTCCTCCTCTGCCTTGATTACCTTGACGATGTATTCCTCGTTCTCACGCAGCTCCGGATAAGCACCCTCGTTTTCCTGAATTACGGTGCGGGCAACCTCATGCAGGAAGGTTCCCTCGATGCCCAGCAATCTGCCGTGACGGGCGGCGCGGCGCAGCAATCTTCTCAGGACATAGCCTCTGCCCTCGTTGGATGGCAGAACGCCGTCGCCGATCATGAAGGTAGTGGAACGGATGTGGTCGGTGATAACACGCAGGGAGATGTCGTTCTTCTCGTCCTGCTTGTACTCTACATTTGCGATGCGGCAGATGTGCTTCATGATATTCTGAACGGTGTCAACCTCAAAGAGGTTTCCTACATTCTGCATGACGCAAGCCAGACGCTCCAGTCCCATGCCGGTATCGATATTCGGCTTTGGCATCCGGGTGTAGTGGCCGTTTCCATCCGAGTCGAACTGGGAGAATACCAGGTTCCAGATTTCCATGAAGCGGTCGCAGTCGCAGCCAACCGCACATTCCGGTCTGCCGCAGCCAACGCCTTCGCCGCGGTCAAAGTGGATTTCCGAGCAAGGGCCGCAAGGACCGGAGCCATGCTCCCAGAAGTTGTCCTTTTTGCCCAGACGGACAATGCGCTCCGGCGGGATGCCGACATTCTTGGTCCAGATATCGAACGCTTCATCGTCCTCTTCATAGATGGTAATCCACAGCTTGTCTGCCGGAATCTCCAATACCTCGGTTAAAAACTCCCATGCCCAAGCAGTTGCCTCAACCTTGAAGTAATCCCCGAAGGAGAAGTTGCCCAGCATCTCGAAGTAGGTTCCGTGGCGGTCATCGTGACCAACGCTGTCGATATCCGGGGTGCGGATACATTTCTGGCAGGTGGTGACACGGTGGTTCGGAGGGGTCTCCAAACCCAAGAAATACTTTTTCAGCGGAGCCATGCCGGAGTTAATCAGCAGCAGGCTCTTATCATTTTTCGGCACCAGCGATGCGCTTGGCAGACGGGTGTGACCCTTGCTCTCAAAGAAGGAAAGGAACTGCTCGCGCAGCTCGTTAAGTCCTGTCCATTTCATCTGTTTTTTGTTCCCCTTTTCACAATAGATTCTGGTTGCTTTTCTGTCCGGACGGGGTGGACCTGCTCAGGCAAAACAAAAAGCCCCCGTCCCGTAATTGGGACGAGGGCTGCAAAACTCCCGTGGTACCACCCAAATTGCAGCATCCCAGCGATGTGGGGTACTGCCGCTTTGAAAGTTCCATTAACGCTGGAAGGACGTGCGGCTCCTCACCGCAGGCTCCAAGACGGCCCTCCTGTCAAGGATGCGGCAGGACCTTTCAGCCGATGGGTCCCTCTCTGTCTGCCGTTTTGAACAGGATTTCTCTTTTCATAGCCTTTTGCCTGATGATGGGTCTGCCGTTTGGCATCCCCTGTTCGTTTCAAATTATAGCCCACGGGGATTTTCTTGTCAAGGGCTTTCGCAGCGAATTTGCATCCTCCCCTCTAGGACAGCGCTTCCTGCCTGTGCAACAGCTCCAACAGGGCAAAGCGCGGCTCGTACTGCGGTCGGGCAGAAAGAACCCGAAGCTGGGCCCAGCTAAACTGCGGCGGCTGTTCCGGCTGGGCAAATGCCGGCGGCAGGCACATCTGTGGGAACAGCACACACCACCAGTTGTGGCCTCTGCCCTCGCCGATGGTAAAGCGCACCGCCTGATACTCCCCTGCCGGCATGGTGAAGCCCTCATAGGTGCGGGTGTTAAAATACATTCGGGTCACGCAGGCGGACACCGTCTGACCGCTGCCGTGTTTTGCAAGCTCATCCCGAGCGGCGGCGACCAGCTGCGGCAGCAATCGGCGCGCCTGACGGGCGGTTTCCTCGGCATTGGTGCAGCCCTCGCCCAGACCCATCTGTTCAGCTTCCAGCAGAATCCGGTCGCGCACTCGGAGCTTGAGCTGCTGGTCCTGTCGGGTGTCCGAATTGGCCAGAATGTGCAGACGCAGCACCCCGTCATACAGCTCATGGCAGCCTGTGGAAAAAACGGCGCTGTCCACAATTAAATACCCCATCAGGCTCAGCAGCATCACCGCCGCCGTCACTGCCGTCATATTCCGTTTTAAAAATTCTGACGCTTTGGCAGCGCCCCGTGTGCTGAGCTTCATCGTTTTTTCCTCCTGTTGTCCGCTGTGATGATGCTCTGAGGATGCCCGACGGCGGCACAGATTATACAGAAACTGTAAAAAATCATGGGCAAGCTCTCTTTCTTTCCAAAATGGCAGGACAAATTCCCAAAAAAATGATATAATATTCCTATCATCAGGATGCTTTTTTTGCATCATCCATTGACAAGGCAGCGAATCGACTGCTGTGTATCAGTCAGGAGGAGAGAATCAACCATGTATATGAATCTGTTTGACAGCCATGTTCACTCGGATAATTCCCACGACGGTGAGCACTCGGTCACCTTCCTCTGCGAAAATGCGCAGGAGAAAGGCTTGATGGGGCTGTGCATCACCGACCACTACGAGCTGAATCTGAACAACGCGCAGGCGGATATGTGCCTGCGAAACTCCTTTATCGAAACCGGCCGCGCCCGTCAGGCATTCGACCACCGTCTGATGGTCATGAACGGCATCGAGATGGGTCAGGCCATTCAGGATTTGAACCGCGCGAACGCCGTCCTGCGAAAATATCGCTTCGACTTTGTCATCGGTTCCCTGCACTGCGACCGCCAGATGGACGACTATGCCTATGTCGATTTTTCCAATCTGGATGCCGAGCTGATTTTGCAGCACTATTTCGAGGAAATGCTCGAGCTGTGCCAGTGGGGAAAATTTGACTCGCTCGCTCACATGACCTACCCTCTGCGGTACATCACCGGAAAATATCACATTCAAATTGATATGAGCCAGTACGACGAGCTCATCCACGAAATCCTCTCCACCCTTGCCCGCAAGGATTTGGCGCTGGAAATCAACACAGCCGGACTGCGGCGCGAAATCAGGCAGACCTCCCCAACGCTGGAATATGTCCGGGAGTTCCGCGAGCTGGGCGGACGGTTCCTGACCTTCGGCTCGGACGCACACCGCGCTCAGGATTTGGGCGCTAATCTAGATGTTGCCTTTGATATGGCAAAGGAGGCCGGCTTCTCCTACTTCACCGTCTACAAAAAGCGGGAGCCTCGTCTGCTGCGTCTGCTGTAAGCAAGGAAAAAATCTACCACGCTGGAGGGATTCATCTTATGCGGCAAACACCGGTCGCTCTGGTGCAGGCACAGGATTACGAGCCTGCCTTGATTCAGGCAGCAGTCCAAAAGCTGTTTGCTTCTCTTCGTCTCGACCCCGACCTCTTTCGGGAGAAACGGGTCTTAATCAAGCCTAACCTGCTGATGCGCCGCCGACCCGAGGAGGCCACCACCACCCATCCTCAGATCTTGACGGCGGTCATCCGGCAAATCCAGCAGCTGGGAGCTCGGCAGATTGTGGTTGCCGATTCTCCCGGCGGTCTGTACACCCCTGCCCAGCTCAAGGGCATCTACTCGGTCTGCGGTGTTCAGGAAGCCTGCGAGCAGACCGGAGCCGAGCTGAACCTTGAGGTCGGCTATGGCGCTGTCCCGGCAGTCCAGCCTCGGTGCTGCCAAGAATTTAACCTCATCGACCCGGTGCGCCAAGCCGATGTCGTGGTGTCGGTCGGCAAGCTCAAGACCCACTGCATGACCGGGCTGTCCGGCGGTGTGAAGAATCTGTTCGGGTGCATCCCCGGCCTGCAAAAGCCGCAGATGCACTACCGCTACCAGAACAAGAATGACTTCGGCTCGATGTTGGTGGACCTCGCCCAGACCGTCGCTCCGATTCTCACCATCATGGATGCGGTGGAATCGATGGAAGGAGACGGGCCCTCTGGCGGCAGCGTGCGGCACACCGGCTGTCTCATCGGCTCGGAAAATCCGTTCTGTCTGGATTTGATGCTCAGCGAGCTGATTGCCATGAGCCCCGACCAGATTCCCACCGTGCAGGAGAGCATCCGGCGCGGTCTGTGTCCGTCCGACTTTGACGAGCTTGTCATACTGAACCCCGACAGTCTGCCCACCCGCATCCCCGATTACCTGCACCCCAACACCAAAACGGTCGATTTTTCGGGCAGTGTGCCGCCCTTTCTGGCGCCTGCCGTCCAATGGGGTGCGCGTCATCTGCTTGCACCCCGTCCCCGCATCGACCCCAACCAGTGCATCGGCTGTGGAAAATGCGCCGAAAGCTGCCCTCCGTCTGCCATTCGAGTGGAGCGGGGCCGTGCAGTTATCCGCTACCGCAGCTGTATCCGCTGTTACTGCTGTCACGAGATGTGCCCGGTTCGGGCAATCCACATCCGCGGCCGCTCATAGATTCATTTTTCAGGAGGGATTTCTTCATGAAGCGCATCACGCTGGATGCCCCATGCAAAATCAACCTTTCGCTGGACATCGTCGGCAGGCTGGAAAACGGCTATCATCAGATGGATATGGTGATGCAGACAGTCAGCCTGTACGACACGCTGACCCTCAGCCTGCTTCCGTCGGAGCAAGCCGATGAGATTCGCATGACCTGTGCCTTGGAAAATGCCCCGGAACAGACCCTCGCCTGCGATGAGAGCAACATCGCGGTGCGCTGTGCCCGGGCATTTTTTCGGGAAAGCGGCGCTGTGCTCAACGGACAAAGCCTGTCCATCCACCTGACCAAGCGCATCCCGATGATGGCTGGGCTGGGCGGAGGCAGCGCCGACGGAGCCGCTGTCCTTGCCGTGCTCAATGCCCTGCTGGAAACCGGGCTTTCCTTAGAACGGCTCGAACAGATTGGCCTTGGCTGTGGAGCGGATATTCCCTTCTGCCTGAGAGGTGGCACCCAGCGCGCACAGGGAATCGGAGAAGAATTTACCTCCCTGCCGCCCATGCCGGATGCCCCCATCGTCATTATCAAGCCGCGCTTCGGCATCAGCACCCGGGATGCCTTTTCCCGCTGTGACAACATGCCCTATCCTCACGCGCACCCGGAGCAGATGATTGCCGCCCTGCACAGTGGCAAAATCTCTGCCGTTGCTGATGCGCTGCAAAATGTCTTTGAGTCGCTGTGCTCGGCGCAGGAGGCCGAACAGCTTGCGCAGACCCGTCAGCTCCTGCTGGATGTCGGCGCTTTGGGCGCTCTGCTTTCGGGCAGCGGAAGCGCTGTCTTTGGGCTGTTCGACTGCGAACAGGAGGCGCGCCGCTGTGTGTCCGCCCTGACGGGGCACCCCCTGTTGGAGGGTGTTTTCCTCTGCCGTCCGGTGCAGACGGGCGCTTACTCTCAGAACAACGCACAAGTTATCAACCATTAGGATATAGAAAGGATGCTGCTTTATGAACTCTGTCGTTCGTGTATGCTGCTGTGTCAACCGAATCAGCAGCGGCAATCCGCAATTCTGCCGGGAATCGATCTCGGACCTGCTGGAGGAGACCCGCTCGCTGTGTGCGGACATCTCCCTGTTTCCCCGCCTTTCCCTGCTTCCTCCCTCCTCCGGTGCGCTGCTGCACAGCTCCGCCGTTGCCGCTCAGTGTGAGGAAGCCCTCGACCAGCTTCGTGTTGCCTGCGCCCAGCAGGACGGCTGCATCATCGTCGGTCTGGTCAAACGCTTTTTCGGCAAGCCGATGGATGTCATCGCTGTCATCCAAAACGGCGAGGTTTTGGCTTATCTGCCTGCCACAGGCTATGGCAGTCTGAGCAGTGCTGACCCAATCGAGGGATATTTTTCCAGCGAGGAGGACAGCGCGCTCAAGGGCTGGGATACCGTATTCGGCTGCGGCGAGCTCAAATTCTGCATCTGCCCCTGTCCAGTGAACGACCTGCCGCTGCACCTGCCGCGCCTGTGCAAAACCGGCTGTCATGCGGTGCTGGTTCCTTGCTATGAGCCAGCCAACGCACAGACCGCCCAGCAGGAATCCGAGCTGCTGCACGCTCTGTCGGAGAGCTTTGGAATCGCAATCGTTCTGGTGCGCGGCGGTCAGGGCGATACCTCCTGTCCGCTGGCCTTTCAGGGCCATGCCGCTATCTACGAGTGCGGCGAACCGCTGGCGGATGTCACCGGTCAAGCGGTTCATCCGTCCGCCCATGCGTTGGAGAGCTTTTCGGTCTGCCGGGATTTGGATTGCGATATTCTGTCCGCCTGCCAGCGGTTTTCCAGAGCAACCCCTCCGCAGCTTCTGTTAGGCGAGACCTCCGGCAAAAAAGGTCTGCTGCGTCCGGTGCGGGAGGACCCCTTCCTGCCGGAGAATTCCGCCGATGCCGACCGATACCTCGACGACCTGTTCCGGCTTCAGGTGCAAAGTCTGGTGGCCCGTGTGACCAACACCGGCCTGCACCGTCTGGTGCTGGGCGTTTCCGGAGGACTGGATTCCACCCTCGCTCTGCTGGTCTGCCATCAGGCGCTTGCCGAGCTGGAGCTGCCTGCCGACCATCTCATCGCAGTCACCATGCCGGGCTTCGGCACCACCGACCGCACCTACTACAATGCGCTGAGCCTGATTTCCTCACTGGGTGCACAGAATCGGGACATCTCCATCAAGGCCTCGGTGCTTCAGCACTTTGAGGACATCGGCCATGACCCCTCGGTGCGGGATGTGACCTATGAAAATGCACAGGCGCGGGAGCGAACCCAAATCTTGTTTGATATCGCAAACGGCTGCCGCGGTCTGGTGGTCGGCACCGGCGATATGTCCGAGGATGCGCTGGGCTGGTGTACCTTCGGCGGCGACCATCTGGCAAGCTACAATGTCAACGTCTGCCTGACCAAGACGATGATTCGCAAAATGGTCACCTATCTGTGTCCGCGATACGAGGAGCAAATCAGCAGCGTCCTGCACGACATCGTGGATACCCCGGTCAGCCCCGAGCTGCTGCCGCCGGACGAAAGCGGCAAAATCCAGCAAAAGACCGAGGACATTCTGGGCAGCTACCGCCTGCACGACTTCTTCCTGTACTACCTGCTGCGCTACAATTTCCCACCGCGCAAGCTGTACTACTACGCTTGCCTTGCTTTCTCCGAGGAATTTTCGGCAAGCTATATTCTGGACAAGCTCAAGGTCTTTCTCAACCGCTTCTTCTCCGGACAGTTTAAGCGCAGCTGCTCGCCGGACAGCGCCGACATCACACCGGTGTGCCTGTCGCAGTACCCGATTCCGTCCGACTGCTCCGCACAGGCTCTGCTGGCTGACCTTTCCGACATCCGCTAGTCCGTCCTGCCCTTTCTCCCGGACACAGGTGTATGCCTGTGCCCGGGTTTGTTCTGCCCGAAAAAGCTCTTCTTTACAAATATTGTGAAAATAGGGTATAATGAGGAAAGATACTCAACGCACCCGAAGGAGGAGAGGCCTTGTCCTATTCTAAGATACTCCATGCTTCCCAAACTCTGCTGCGCCGCATCCCTGCGCTGGCGGCTCTGGCGGCGGTACTGATGAGCTGTACCGGATGCTCCCGTCTCCAAACCTCGGTGGAGGACCTGATGAGCCCGCCGGTGCTGACCCAAGAGCAGGCGGAAATCCGCAGTGCGCTTTCCCGGGTTTCCGGCGACAGCGAAATCAAATATAAATATCCCCAAAACGGGGACTACCGCTCATCCTTTATCTTTTTTGACATCGACTCGGACCAGGTCGAGGAAGCGCTGGTCTTTTACCAGAGTCCCTCCAAGGGAGATTCAACCTGGATTAACATTCTGGACCGGCAGGACGGACAGTGGGTCTCGGTCTGCGAGACACCGGCGCCCGACACCACCGCCAGCATCGACTTTGTTTCCTTTGAACACCTGACCGATTCTCAAACGGTTAGTCTGGTGGTCGGGTGGGAGGATGCCCGCAGCGGCAAAACGGTCATCGCCTACAACTACGACAACGGCCGGCTGCTGCCCATCTTCGAGCGGGACTACACCGAGCTTGCCATCACCGATTTGGACGGCAACGGCTCCACCGACCTTGTCCTGTTCACCCAGCAGGCACAGTCCACGCTGGTCTTTCTGGCCTGCAAGACCGAGAACGGCTTTGAGACGGTGGATTCCGTCCAGCTTGACCGAAGCATCGTCAGCTTCGACAACATCCTCAGCGGACGCACCGCCGCAGGCACTGCCGCTCTGTTTCTGGACAGCACCGTTGATTTATATGAAAGCCCTTTCCAAATCACCGATGTTCTGTCCGCCAAGCGCGGCGAAAACGGCACTCCGGTTCTGGTCAATCTGCTGGACAACGAGGAGGTCACCCTTTCTCAAGGCACCATGCGCCCTGCGCAGAATCTTTTCTGCCGGGACATCGACGGGAACGGGACGGTCGAAATCCCGACCGTTGCCACCCTGCCCGGGTATGAGGGAATCTTCGATGAAAGCGCCATCTTCCTGACCTCCTACAATCAGCTCAGCTCTACCTCCCAGCTGATTCCCTGCCAGAGCGGCGTGGTCAACCCCCAGCACCGCTACCTGCTCACCTTCCCCGAACGCTGGCTGGACAATGCGGTCAGCGCTGTGGTCCAGCCGGAAAACGGCGAATACACCTTCTTTGCCTATACCGGCGATTTGAGCGACACCTCCACCGTCCTGCTCAAGCTGCGGGTCTATTCCGCCAAGGACTACCACGATAAATTTGACGACAATTATTTCCAGCTGATTGGTCAGAAGGGGCTGTTTGAATACTACGCCTATCTCCCCGAGACTCACAACAGCCTTACCATCACCGAACAGGAGCTGCGCGAGGAGATGTTCCGCTTCCTCGACTAGCGCCTCATCTTGCTTTCAGAAAGGATGTTTGAAGCTATGAAAAGAATTTTGGTTGCGGAAGACGAAGATGTCATCCGCGATTTTGTGGTCATCAATCTGCGCCGCAACGGCTACGAAGTGGTGGATGTTCCCAACGGGGACGAAGCCATTCGTGTGTTTGATGAAAATAACGGCGATTTTGATATCTGCCTTTTGGACATCATGATGCCCGGCAAGGACGGCTTTACCGTCTGCAAGGAAATCCGCAAGCGCTCCTCCACGGTGGGCATCATCATGCTCTCCGCAAAAAGTCAGGAGATGGATAAGGTCGGCGCGCTGATGTTCGGTGCGGACGACTATGTGACCAAGCCTTTCGGCCCTGCCGAGCTGGTTGCCAGAGTGGATGCCCTGCACCGCCGCGTCAATATGGTGGCGGTAGCACAGCCAGTGGAGGACTCCAGCGAGATTCGCTCCGGCCCGTTTGTGCTCAATGAGCGCAGCCGCACCCTGACCAAAAACGGTCAGAATATCGACCTGACCCAGGTGGAATTTCAAATCATGGAGTGCTTCCTGAAAAATCCCAACGTTGCACTTGAGCGCAACACCGTCCTGTCCAAGGTGTGGGGTGAAAATTATTTTGGGGATGCCAAAATCGTGGATGTCAACATCCGTCGTCTGCGCATGAAGATTGAGGACGAGCCCTCTAACCCAAAATACCTCACCACCGTCTGGGGCTACGGCTACAAATGGAGCGTCCATGAATAGGCAGGAGCCTTGCCTGAAACCTATACCCGGGAGGAAATCTCTGTGCCGACAAAAAAAATAACCAAACGATGGCTGTACAACAGCTTCCTGCTGATTCTGATTTTTCTGTCTGCCATCATCATCGCCTTCTCTCTGGCCATCCGAAGCTATTATTACAACAGCGTCCTGACCGTCATGAAGAACACTGCCACCATGCTCAATGCCAGCCTGGTCAATTACTCGGAGGATAATACGGTCGATTTTTCCTCCTCGGTACGCAAGATGGTCGAGGATTTTGACGAAAAGGACCACATGGAGCTGATGGCAATCGACAAAAGCGGGACCGTCATCATCACCTCGAGCGGCTTCTCGCCCACCGAAGTTCTGCAAATGCCCGACTATGAGCAGGCGATGAGCAGTGCCACACGGGACGGCTTCAGCTATGATTCGATTAATGGAGAAAGCGTCCTTGCCTACACGCTGCTTGCGCCGAGCGTGGACGACTCTAACCTGTCCGCGCTGCGCTATGTCGTTTCGCTGACCGCAGTGCGCCAACAGATTTATATGCTGATTGCCGCCGCAGGCATCGTCGGAGCTGCCATCATCTTTTTCGTCATCCTGTCCAGCTCCTTCTTCATCAATTCCATCATCAACCCAATCGACCAGGTTCGCAAAATCGCCCTGCAAATTTCCAAAGGGGATTTTTCTGCCCACCTGAACAAGACCACCGACGACGAAATCGGCGAGCTGTGCGATGCCATCAACGCGATGGCGCTGGAATTGCAGGAAAACGAAAAGATGAAAAACGACTTTATCTCCTCGGTCTCCCACGAGCTGCGCACCCCGCTGACCGCCATCAAGGGCTGGGCGGAAACGCTGACCGACAACTCGGTGGACCGCGCCACCACCCAGAAGGGTCTCGGGGTCATCATCAAGGAGAGCGAACGACTGTCCGGGATGGTGGAGGAGCTGCTGGATTTCAGCCGCCTGCAAAGCGGCCGCCTCAAGCTGACCCTGAGCAAGCTGGACCTCGTGGCAGAGCTCAGCGACGCGGTGCTGATGTTCACCGAGCGCGCCCGTCAGGAGCAGATTGACCTCAGCTACGACGAGCCGATGGACATTCTGCCCATCATGGGGGATGCCAACCGTCTGCGTCAGGTGTTTGTCAACATTCTGGACAACGCGCTGAAATACTCCGATGCCGGCGACAGCATCACTGTGGTGGTACAGCGGCAGGAAAACAATGCCACCATCACCATCCGTGACACCGGTATCGGCATCGCTCCGGAGGATTTGCCCAAAATCAAGACCCGGTTCTACAAGGCAAATGCCACCCGCCGCGGTTCCGGCATCGGGCTTGCCGTTGCCGATGAAATCGTCTCGATGCACGGCGGCTCCCTCAGTCTGGACAGTGCCGAAGGTGTTGGTACCACCGTCACCATCACCCTGCCGCTGAGCATCTAACCGACAAAACAAAAATGGCAGACAAGCGTGTCTGCCATTTTTTCTTCCTGTCTCCGGCGCATGGCCTTGTTTCTCTACGCCAATGCTTTTTCGGGTGCGATTTTCTCCCTTGCAAAAAAGCCGCAGGGATGTCCCTGCGGCCTGCAAAATCTATTCATAAAAATAGACTTTATTTTTTTTAAGACCAATGATACAATAGGTATCGTAACCTGACTGCCGTTCCCCGCTATTCGTGGTCGCGGAAACCCATCTTGGTTTCGGTGTTCTGCACCAGATTCAGCAGTGCCTGCGACTGCTTGGGATAATTCTGCATCAGGTACTCGGTGGTGATTTTCATCTCGTTGATGTTGCGAACCTTCTCGCTGTTTTTGTCCAAGCCCTGTGCCAGCTGCTGTGCCTTGGCTTCGCTGACTGCCATCGAAGCGCTGCAATATCCGCCGACCAGCTCCTGCGGCACCGAGAACATGGTGTTCTCGTTTTTGGGATTCGCCGAATACAGGATTCGGAAGGTCCGATAAACCGCCATCATCAGGTAGTTGGAAACCTCGGTGTTGAGCTGCTTGGATTCGCTTTTTCCAACCAGGTCGTAGATGATGCTCAACGAATTTGAAATCAGCTTCTTATTGAGCACCGGCATGATATTTCCCCGGAAAACCGTATCCTTGGCGCTGTCCGCCTCGGGAATATCCTCCACTGTCAGCTGACGGCCGTTACGCTCGGGACTGACTCCCAGCAGATAATCACACGAAACACCGTAAAAGCGTGCACATTTCACCAGAAAATCCAGTCCGCACTCCCGGATTCCCTTCTCATAGTGGGACAGCAGAGCCTGCGAGATACCAAATTCTGCCGCTGCCTGCTTCTGGCTGATCCCCTTTTCTTTCCTCAAAAGCGTAATAAGCCGTGGGAAATCGGCATTCATACGCACATCCCCCTTACTTTTGCGTGATCCGGCGCCGGAAGATTTCGCCGCCCTTTGACTACGTATTGTAAATTATATT
>URFD01000030.1 GCA_900547015.1 uncultured Oscillospiraceae bacterium
CTCTGGCGGAACATCGCTGCCGGAATCGACCAGAATGGCAATTTTTTCGCTGTTCAACATCGAACGACCCTTTCCAAAAAGATGTGGTATAGAGAACTACATTTCATCATTCACGATAAGATTTTATCCCTTAGAGGAAGAAAAGTCAAGAGGAGAGACCGATAAATCGGGAATTTCGGAAAAATTTTACATCTGCTTTGATGCGAAAAGACGAATCTGAGAGCAATCCTATTGCAAAGCGTCGGCAGGTGGGGTACAATCGAGGGGAGAAAAAACGTGACCGGCACTGTTAAGGCCGGAGAATGGAGGAAGTATGACAGAGGGATTTCATGTGGTCTCCTATGAGAGAGACCGAAATAGAACGACCGACATCCGTTTCCTGAACCAAGAGGTGGCACAGCAGGCCTCCCGATTCCACAGCAGCTTTCCGCAGTATCAGCGCACTCCGCTGGAGCGCCTCAAAAATCTGGCAGAGGTGCTGGGTGTGGAAGAAATCCTTGTCAAAAATGAATCCTATCGATTCGGACTGAATGCCTTCAAGGTGCTGGGCGGTTCTTTTGCGATTGGAAAATATCTTGCCAAGCGTCTGGGCCGAGACCTTTCCGAGCTGCCCTTTGAGGTCATGACCTCTGAGGCGGTCCAGAAGGAGCTGGGAAAGCTGACCTTTGTGACCGCGACAGATGGAAACCACGGCCGCGGTGTGGCATGGACTGCCAACCAGCTGGGCCAGAAGTCGGTGGTCTATATGCCGAAGGGTTCGGCGCAGGAGCGTCTGGACAACATCCGCAGGGAGAATTCGGATGCCTCCATCACCGACCTGCGGTATGATGATACCGTCCGTCTGGCAAGCGAGCGTGCAAAGGAGCCAAACTGCGTTCTGGTGCAGGATACCTCCTGGGATGGATATGAGGAGGTTCCGACCTGGATCATTCAGGGCTACACCACCATGGCACAGGAAGTGGTTGACCAGCTGGAGGAGATGGGCATCGAGCGTCCGACCCACATCTTCCTTCAGGCGGGAGTCGGCTCGATGCCGGCATCGCTGACCGGATTCTTTGCAAATGTTTATCAAGACAACCAGCCGCAAATCTGCATCGTAGAGCCGAACAAGGCGGACTGCATCTTCCGCACAGCCAAGGCCAGAGACGGCAAGCGGCACTTTGTCACCGAAGAGATGAACACCATCATGGCAGGGCTGGCGTGCGGCGAGCCATGTCCGATTGCATGGGATGTGCTGCGCGACTACGCAGACCACTTTATCTCCTTCCCGGACTATGCTGCGGCAAAGGGCATGAGAATCCTGAGCAGCCCGGTTGGGGATGACCGCAGGGTGATTTCCGGCGAATCCGGTGCTTCTGCCTTCGGATGTGCAGCGGAGATTCTGAGCAATCCTTCTCTGGAGGAGGTTCGCAAACAGCTGGGAATGGATGAACATTCCAGACTGCTGTTTATCAGCACAGAGGGTGCTACCGACCGCAAAAACTATCGGGCAATCGTATGGGACGGCAGATACGAGAGCTACCAGAAATAAGCAGATTTCCGGACCTTCCGCTGAGAAGGTCCGGAAATTTTCTGTACAAAAAACATCCTGTCTTCGTTTCAGTAAAATTTACAATTTGTTTATCTGCACCCATGAAATATATTATATAATGGGAAAAGAAATTCAGAACAGATTTCGGTGGAATAATCAAGAAAATCTTTTGTATAAAGGCGGTGAATACGATGATAAAACGCTTGTCATGCGCGGTGGCAGGGATGTGCCTGATGGCATCCATGACGACAGCCTGCTCGCTTAGACAGGGCATCGAGGTTTTTGACCAGGATAAAATCGTACTGCTGCAAACAGAAGAGATGATACAGGGAGAAGATATCGCGGTGGTGGAGACCTCTGAGGGCAACTTTACCATGCGGTTTTTCCCGAGCGAAGCTCCAAAAACAGTGGAAAATTTTATCGAGCTTGCGCGGTCCGGATATTTTGACGGACAGATGGTTTCGCGAATCGAGAAGATTCAGCAGGAGGACCGCATCAAGGGACGGATGATTGCAGGCAACGGCAAGCCGGTCGATGAGGCAGGAGCCTCCATCTTTGACAAACCGATTCAGCCGGAGATTTCCTATAACCTTTGCACCATCCCCGGAGCGGTCGTTGCTTATACACCAGAGGATGAGGTGGACAGCCGCTTCTATATTGTGGGCTCCCGCAAGGTCAATCAGGAGGAAATCGACGAAATTCGCCAGAACAACTACCCCAACAAGATGGTTCAGATGTTCGAGGAACGCGGAGGCTATCCGGAGGAATGGCTGCACCAGTCGGTGTTTGCACAGGTGGTGGACGGAATGGATACGGTGGACAAAATTATCCGGGAACACCACAACACAGATTTGGACGAGGTGACCGATATTGAGATTGTTCAAATCCGAATCGAGAAGTATCAGGAGTCCTCGGAGGAGGAATCTGCTCAGGATATGCCCCTGATGGACAGCCGGATGGGACGCGCCTCCTGACCCGGCGGAAAATAAGGCTTGATTTTCGTCCCGATTTTGGGTACAATGACAAGGCGAAACCACATGAAGGAGAATGATAGAACAATGAACCAGAAGATGAGCAAAAAGCTCTTGGCCTGCCTGCTTGCAGCAATGATGGGCCTGACCGTACTGGCAGGTTGCTCCGAGCAAAAGGAACAGCCGAAGGAAGAACCGGCACAGCAGACACAGGAAACCCAGCCGGAAGCCCAGACAGAGGAAAAAACAGAGCAGACCCCGACAGAAAAGCTGACCCTTTCCGATGAAAGCGGCCTGCCGCAGTTCAACAATCCGGACAAGGACAGCGAGGTAGCGATTCTGCACACCTCTGCCGGAGATATTAAAATCATGTTTTTCCCACAGTATGCACCAAAGGCAGTGGAGAACTTTTTGACCCATGCCAAGGATGGCTACTATGATGGAGTCAGCTTCCACCGTGTCATCGAAAACTTTATGATTCAGGGCGGTGACCCGAAAGGAAACGGCACCGGAGGCGAAAGCATCTGGGGCGACCCATTTGAGGACGAATTCACCGACCAGCTCTTCAATTTCCGCGGCGCCCTTTCGATGGCAAACAGCGGCGAAAACACCAACGGCAGCCAGTTCTTTATTGTACAGGCATCCTCTCTGGCAGATGGCATCGACATGCTGTTCCAGCAGTATGGCCATCCGGAGGCTGCGGTAGAAAAATATAAAGAAATCGGCGGAACCCCATGGCTGGATTTAAAACACACCGTCTTTGGACAGGTGTTTGAAGGCATGGACGTGGTCGATGAAATCGTGGCACAGGCCAAGGATACGGATTCAAACGGTTTGGTGAAGGAGAAGGAGCGCGTTATCATCGAATCCATCACCGTTGCACCGGCAAGTGATTATTTTAACTACGCAGAGTAGTTTTAGGTAGGAGGACAACAACAATGTATCAGTTCGAAAAACCTGCAAAGGACAGCGAAGTAATCGTAATGGAAACCTCGAAGGGAACCATCAAGCTCAGACTGTTTCCGGACAAGGCTCCGAAAACAGTAGAGAACTTTGTGACCCATGCGAAAGAGGGCTACTATGATGGCCTGACCTTCCATCGTGTCATCAACGGCTTTATGATTCAGGGCGGCGACCCGGAAGGTACCGGCATGGGCGGCGAAAGCATCTGGGGCAGACCGTTTGAGGATGAGTTCGATGTTGAGCTGCGCAACTTCCGCGGCGCTCTCTCGATGGCAAATGCCGGTCCTAGCACCAACGGCAGCCAGTTCTTCATTGTACAGGCAAATGACTGCGACCCGGGTCTGCTTTCCCAGATGAGAGAAATCGGCGTCAATGCACGCGGACAGGGCTTCCCGGAGGAAGTGGTTGCAAAATATGAGGAAATCGGCGGAACCCCATGGCTGGACTACAAACACTCTGTTTTTGGACAGGTGTTCGAAGGCATGGATGTAGTCGATAAAATCGCTGCTACCGATGTGACCGGCGAGCGTGTCACCATGAACAAGGTTTCGGTAGAGCCTGCTGCCAATCATTTTGAATATTAATCGTGCGTAGAAAAAGAGTGCAGTCCAAAATGGACTGCACTCTTTTTTCGTATCTGCGTTAGATTTGTTTTTGGATGTAGCCTCCGCCCAGTACGGTCGCCCCGTCATAGATGACGCAGGACTGTCCGGGAGCAGGCGCACGCTGCGGGGTGTCGAACAGGACCTGAAGCTGTCCGTCCGGCAGCAGGGTAAGGGTAGCAGGAGCATCACTGGCACGGGAGCGCACCTTGACCGAAGCGTGGGCGGTCTGCTTTTGTCCCGGAATCAACAGCGGATTAGGCTGGATGATGCAGTCGGACAGCAGGACGCCGTCGGCATATTCCTCGCCGGTGCGGGCAAGGTAGATGCGGTTTTGAACCGGGTCAATCTCTTTAATGAAAACGGGATAGCCCAGCGCGATGCCCAGCCGCTTCCGCTGGCCAACGGTATAGTGCAGCAGACCCTTGTGCTGTCCGCACACCTGACCGTCCGGAGAGATAAAATCTCCCGGCTGCGATGCTCCGAGCTTCTGCTCGATGAAGGAGGCGTAGTCTCCGTCAGGCAGCCAACAGATTTCCTGACTGTCCGGAGCATCCGCACACGCAAGTCCCAGCTCCCGCGCAATCCGGCGGACCTCGGTTTTCTCCAGTCCCTCCAGCGGCAGGAGCAGCATCGAGAGCTGCTCTTGGGTCAGACGGTAGAGCATATAGGACTGGTCCCGTTCCAGACAGGCGGATTTTTTCAGGACTGCGGTGCCGTCGTCGAGGTGCTCCACCCGGGCATAGTGTCCGGTTGCAATCCGGTCGAAGCCGAGCTTTTTGGCGGTCTGGCAGATGATGCCGAACTTGGTGGTGGGATTGCAGAAGATGCAGGGATTCGGGGTTCTGCCCGCCTGATATTCGCGGCAGAAGGGCAGGATGACATTCTGCTCAAATTCCTCGTAGCAGGGAATGATGTGCAGCGGGACATTCAGCTGCTCTGCGATGACAGAGGCAGCCTCGACTGCCGGCTTGTGTGCGGGTGAAAACTCCAGAATCACGCCCTCCACCTCGTAGCCCTGTTCCCGCAACAGGTGGACAGCGACGGAGGAATCCACTCCGCCGCTGAGCGCAACCAGAACCTTGTTAGTGGACATGGCAGGCTTCTTCCTCCTTCAGCTCGCCGACAAATGGGGTCGGGTCGATGCCGTTGCGGCGGTAGTAGTCCGCCAGAGCGTGCTTGATTGCCTGCTCTGCCAAGACGGAGCAGTGAACCTTGACCGGCGGCAGACCGTCCAGCGCCTCGACCACAGCCTTGTTGGTCAGCTTCAGGGCTTCGCTGATAGGCTTGCCCTTAATCATCTCGGTTGCCATCGAGCTGGTTGCAATCGCTGCGCCGCAGCCGAAGGTTTTAAACTTTGCATCGGTGATGATGCCGTTGTCGATTTTCAGATAGATTTTCATGATGTCGCCGCAGGTGGCATTGCCGACCTCGCCGACACCGTCTGCATCGGCGATTTCGCCGACGTTGCGTGGGTTGGAAAAATGGTCCCAAACTTTATCAGAATACATCATAAGTAAGAATCGTCCTTTCAGGCATGCGCGGTGAAAGGCCGCGCTGAGTCATTTATTTTGAAGTATTACAGGAATTTATTGTTCAAAGGAAACCTGACCCTTCTGCATCTCCTCCCACAGCGGGCTCATCGAGCGCAGGGTGGAAACGATTTCGGGCAGCTTTTCCAGAATATAGGTCACATCGTCCTCGGTGTTAAAGTCCGACAGAGAGAAGCGGACCGAGCCGTGTGCAACCTCGTGTGGAAGTCCAATCGCCAGCAGAACATGGCTTGGGTCCAGCGAGCTGGAGGCGCAGGCAGAGCCGGAGGATGCAGCGATACCGGCCAAATCCAGACGGAGCAGCAGCGATTCTCCCTCGACACCGAGGAAGGAAATGTTGCAGTTTCCGGGCAGACGGTTCTGACGGGGGCCGTTCAGTCGGCACTGTGGGATGGTGGTCAGGATTCCGTCGATGAGGCGGTCACGCATTGCGCTGACCTTGGCAGAGGTCTGTTCCAGCTCCTCGTTGGCAATCCGCAGAGCAGTGCCCAGTCCGACGATACCGGCAACATTTTCGGTTCCGGCACGCTTGCCGCGCTCCTGTGCGCCGCCGTCGATGAGATTGGTCAGCGGGATTCCGCGTCGGCAGTAAAAAGCGCCGACACCCTTCGGGCCGTGGAATTTGTGGGCGGACAGGGAGAGCAGGTCGATGTTCATCTGCTTGACATCGATTTTGACATGACCGGCTGCCTGCACCGCATCGGTGTGGAACAGGACTCCTGCCTGACGGCAGATGGCACCAATCTGTTCGATTGGATACAGGGTGCCGATTTCATTGTTGGCAAACATGATGGAAACCAGTCCTGTCTCGGGGCGAATTGCCTGACGGACTGCTTCCGGGTCAATCTGTCCTTCGTGGTCGACCGGAAGATAGGTGACCTCAAAGCCATCCTTTTCCAGACGCTGTGCCGAATGAAGGAGCGCATGGTGTTCAACAACCGAGGTAATCATGTGGTGTTTCCCTTTCTTTTTCAGGGAGTGCATGATCTCCTTGAGCCAGTTGTCGGACTCGGAGCCTCCTCCGGTAAAGATGATTTCAAACGGGTCGGCGTTCAGTACGTCAGCAACCTCTTTTCGTGCCGTTTCGATGGCTCGCTTGGCCTGATTGCCAAAGCGATAGAGGCTGGACGGGTTGCCATACTGCTCGGTTAGATACGGAAGCATGGCGTCGAGCACCGGTTTTGAAATTTTGGTGGTTGCCGCATTGTCGGCATAAACGAATCTTTCCATAAAAAATCGTCCTTTCATTGTGCGTGTGTGTTTGTCTCAGCACCGGTTGAAAGTCGGCGGAAACGTCCCGTTTTGGGAACGACTTCATTATACACTGTTTCGGTGTACTTTTCAAGAGAAAGGAAAGAAGTTTTGCCCGACACGAAAAAAATTTACGATTTGTGCTTTTGAGATTCTGCTACAGCCAGCTGGTCACAGCGCTCATTTTCCGGGTGACCGGCATGGCCCTTGACCCAGACGAAGCTGACATTGTGCAGCTCCAGCAGATTGAGCAGCTTTTCCCAAAGGTCGGGATTGAGCGCAGGCTCCTTGGCATTTCGCTTCCAGCCGTTGGAGCGCCATTTTTTTGCCCAGCCCTTTTGTACGGCGTCGATGATGTATTTGGAGTCGGAATAGAGGGTGACATCACAGGGCTCTTTGAGAGCGGACAGACCGGTGATGACGGCAGTCAGCTCCATGCGGTTGTTGGTGGTGGCAGGGTCGCCGCCGGACAGCTCCTTGCTGACCCCTTTGTAGCGCAGGATGACACCATAGCCGCCGGGGCCGGGGTTGCCCGAGCAGGCGCCGTCGGTGAAAATTTCTACCTGTTTTCGTTCTGACATCTTGCAGTCCTTTCTGGGCAGGAGGAAGAAGGCTTTGGCCTGCCCGACAACATTTAATCCTTTCCATTATAGCGGATTGCCATGCAGGGTACAAGTGTATAGCGCAGGAAGAGCCATCCCATACTGAGACACAGGGAAGGAGGAGACCCATAACCGAAAAGACCGTCTCTGTGCTTGACATCCGGCCCATGGAAAGGTACAATAAAAAAGAATACTTTATGATGGGATATTTGCGCAGTTGCCGTTTTTGGGTAAAGGGAAACACCAATCTGTGTGCTGCGCAAGGTTGATTCCGCTGACAGCAGGGCAGGTCCCTGTTTTTGATAGAGAGATAGAAAAGAGAAAAAAGACCGAAGGTCTGCGGACTTGCGTCCGGTGCTCGCTGACACGCCGAATTTGAAGGAACGGGAAAAATCATCAAAACGGCAGATGGAGCCGGACAAAGCACAGGAGCTGCTGCGCCCAAACGGTGCGGCAGGATGGGGACTTTCGGGGTACATCGAACTCTGACATCCTTGGGCTGAACGGATTCCGAACAGGAAATCAGCTGACATCAAAACAATAACACGGGATATTACGGACAGGATGGAAGGGAGAACCAGAACGAATAGGAGGAATACTGGAAGATGAACGAAAAAAACAACACACCGAATCCGGAGCAAACTCCGGCAAAGACACAGAAGGCTCCCAGACGCTACAACAGAAAACCAAGACAGCCAAAAGGAACCGATGCGCTGACACAGGCTGTGCAGAGTGCCATCGAGCTGGTGAAGGACCCGCTGGGAACCCAAGAAAAGAAAACTGCCAAAAAGCAGAATTCGCGTCCGAAGCAGGATGCTGCTGAAAAAACAGCACAGAGCAGCCAGAAAGCAGAGGCTGCCGGAGAAAAGAAGAGCCGTCAGCGCAGCGGCGAAGCCAAGGGACGGCGGAAAAAGGACGGCAAAAAGCCAATCGTCCGCATTATCCCGCTGGGCGGTCTGAACGAAA
Organism: uncultured Oscillospiraceae bacterium; assembly: GCA_900547015.1. Classification (GTDB taxonomy): domain Bacteria; phylum Bacillota; class Clostridia; order Oscillospirales; family Ruminococcaceae; genus Negativibacillus. Next base: position 8,440 of record URFD01000030.1, read on the forward strand.
TCGGAAAGAACATGACCGTCTATGAGTGCGGCAACGATATGTTCATCGTTGACTGCGGGCTTGCATTTCCGGACGAAACGATGCTGGGCATCGATATTGTCATTCCGGACTTTACCTATGTGATTCAGAACAAGGACAGAATCCGCGGAGTGTTCATTACTCACGGACATGAGGACCATATCGGCGGCATCCCATACCTGATGAAGGAAATCAATGCACCGCTGTATGCCACCAAGCTGACGCTGGGACTGATTAAAAACAAGCTCAAGGAGCATGGCCTGAGCAATCAGGTTCGGATGACAGAGGTGAAGCCGGGAGATGTTATCAAGGCTGGCTGTATGTCGGTGGAATTTATCCGCGTGAACCACTCGATCCCGGATGCCTGTGCGCTGGCAATCCACACTCCGGCGGGAATTATTGTGCAGACCGGAGACTTTAAAGTAGACTACACACCAATCGAAGGCGGAGTCATCGACCTTGGCAGATTGGGCGAGTTGGGCAGCGAGGGCGTTCTGGCGCTGCTGCCGGACTCCACCAATATCGAGATGCCGGGCAGCACCCCGAGCGAACGGACGGTCGGCGAATCCTTCAATAAGCTGTTCCAGATGGCAGGGGACCGCAGAATCATTATTGCGACCTTTGCCTCCAACATCCACCGCATCCAGCAGATTATTGACTATGCGGTGAAATACGATAAAAAGGTTTCGGTGTCCGGACGCAGCATGGTCAATGTTGTGGCAACCGCCATCGAGCTGGGCTACCTGAAGGTTCCGAGCGGAATCTTGGTCGACATCGATGTTGCAAACCGCCTGCCGTTCAATCAGGTTGTCCTGATTACCACCGGCAGCCAGGGTGAGCCTCTGTCCGCGCTCAGCCGGATGGCGATGAGCGAGCACCGCAAGGTCAAGGTGACCCCAAACGACTTTATCATTATCTCGGCTCGGCCGATTCCCGGCAACGAAAAATTTGTCAACCGTGTTGTCAATGAGCTGATGCGTCTGGGAGCAGAGGTCATCTATGAAAAGATGTACGAGGTCCATGTTTCGGGCCATGCGTGCCAGGATGAGCAGAAGCTGATGATGGCGCTGACCAAACCGCAGTATATCCTTCCGGTCCATGGCGAATACAAGCATCTGAAAAAATATTCCATTGTGGCAAAGCAGATGGGAATTGACGAGGACCATGTCATCATTCCGTCGATTGGTCAGGTTCTGGAAACGGACGGAGAGCAGTTCCGATTTGGCGGAGAGGTTCCGTCCGGCGCTGTGATGGTCGACGGACTGGGTGTAGGAGATGTCGGCAGCATCGTCCTGAGAGACAGAAAGCATCTGTCGGAGGACGGCCTGATTGTGGTGGTTGCCGCCATCAATACCAAGACCCGCAAAATTATTTCCGGCCCAGATATTATTTCGCGTGGATTTGTGTATGTCCGCGAGGCGGAGGAAATGATCAACGAAGCCCGCGAAGTGGCAAAGAACACGCTGGAGGATTCGATGAACAACGGCGTGCGTGACTGGACCAGCCTGAAAAACAGGATGAAGGACGAGGTCAGCAAGTATGTTTATAACCGTACCAAGCGCAGCCCGATGATTCTGACCGTCATTCAGGAAGCGTAGGTATCCTTCAGGCAACAGAGGTAGAAGAAAGTAAGGTACTGAAATGAAGAAGAGATTGTTGTTGTTTATACCGCACATGGTCGTTCTGGTGCTGGTCAATGTTGCGGCCTTCATCATGGCGCTGCTCTCGAAGAACAGCTGGATGTATGTCGCTTCTGTGACCCTGCTGCTGTTGTCGATTGTGGTTTTTTATCTGCTGGTTTCGATGGGCAAGAGCATCAACAAATTCTATCAAACGATGGAAAAGCAGCTCTCGCCCTATACCAATAAGGCGCTCAAGGATTTTCCACTGCCGGTTCTGGTGACCCGGCGCGGCGGAGACATCATCTGGTACAACAATCAGATGCGGGAAAAGGTGCTGGGCGGGCAGGATTGCTTCAGCCACGGGCTGGCGGAATATTTTCCAAGCGTCAATCTGGCGATGGATTGTCCGCCTCAGGGCTATGGTGTCGAGTACAACGGGCATCAGTACACCGCCTACCACGCACCTACCGGCGAGGAGGACAACCGCCTGAATGTGCTGTATCTGGTGGATGATGATAAGCTCAAGCGGATTGCCAAGGAGTATTTTTCTTCCCGTCCGGTTGCCGCCATCATCCTGATTGATAACTACGAGGAGCTTTTGCAGAGCGCAAGAGAGAACGAGCGCTCGCAGATTATGGGCGAAATCGAGTACCAGATTGACTGCTATGTGGAAAACTATCACGGCGTCATCAAAAAGCTGGAGAAGGACCGCTTCTTCGTCGTACTGGAAGAACGCTATATGAAGAGCATCGTGGAGGAGCGCTTCACGATTTTGGATACCGTTCGCAAAATTAACGCCAACGACAAGATGCCTGCGACCCTTTCCATCGGTGTGGGCAGGGATGCACAGACCTTGCAACAGGCGGAACAGTTTGCAAGCCAGGCGCTGGATATGGCGCTGGGACGCGGCGGTGACCAGGCTGCGGTCAAAAATAAAAACGGCTATGAATTCTACGGAGGCGTCTCCAAGGGAATCGAAAAACGAACCAAGGTCAAAACCCGTATCGTTGCGGCAGCGCTGAGCGAGCTGCTCGACTCCTGCTCCAATGTCCTGATTATGGGACACCGCTTTGCCGATTTGGACTGTCTGGGTGCGGCGGTTGGTCTGTATCAGCCGATTCAGCAGATGGGAAAACCGGTCAAAATCATTCTGAACAGCCGTGCAAACATGGTCAAACAGCTGCATTCCCGGCTGATTGAGCAGGGATACGACACCGCCTTCATCGAGCCGGAGGTCGCTCTGGACTATGTCGGCGACGACACCCTGCTGATTATTGTCGATGTACATACACCGCACTTTATCGAGGCGCCGGAGGTTTACAAAAAATGTAAGAACGTCGTTGTCATCGACCACCACCGCAAGATGGTGGATTATATCGACAATGCCGTGATTTTCCACCATGAGCCGTATGCCTCCAGTGCATCGGAGATGGTGGCAGAGCTGCTCCAGTATTTCGGAGACAAGTACAAACCGGACAGCACCGCAGCAGAAGCACTGCTGGCAGGCATGATGCTGGATACCAAAAATTTTATCCAGCGTACCGGTGTGCGTACCTTTGAGGCGGCAGCCTACCTGCGAAAGCTCGGCGCGGATACCGTCGAGGTCAAGCGCCTGTTTGCAACCAGCATGAACGCATATCAGGAGCGCTGCAAGGTGGTTTCCTCTGCGACGGTTTATCGCCACTGTGCGATTTGTCAGGTGGAGGAAAAGATTGACGAGATCAAGATGGTCTCGGCTCAGGCGGCAGACGAGCTGCTGAGCATCGAGGATGTGGACGCATCCTTTGTATTCTATTATGAATCGGACAATGTGGTGGCTTATTCCGCAAGGAGCATGGGCCGCATCAATGTCCAAATCATTATGGAAAAGCTGGGCGGCGGCGGTCATCTGACCATGGCCGGAGCGCAGACCAGAGGCATCGACCTGAAGGAAGGCAAGGAGCGTTTGCTTCGTGCCATTGATGAATATTACGATACGCTTCAGGATAAGGAGGACCCGAAGGCGCTGACCTCCTCGGACCCGGGACCGTTGCAGTTCCTGCCGACCGAGGAAAAGACAGAGGCCTCATCATAATGGGCATCATTCCAATTTTGAAATAGAGGAAAGGACGAGAAACAATGAAAGTAATTCTGACTCAGGATGTAAAAGGAAGCGGAAAAAAAGGCGAGCTGATCAACGCCGCTGACGGATATGCAAGAAATTTCCTGCTGCCGAAGGGCTTGGCAATCGAGGCAAACAATCAGGCAATCGGTGAGCTCAAGGCAAAGGAGGCTTCCAAACAGCACAAGATTCAGGTGGAGAAGGAAGCTGCAATGGAGACTGCTAAGCGACTGGAAGGCAAAACAGTCAGCCTGACTGCGAAGGCAGGAGCAGGCGGCAAGCTGTTTGGCTCGGTCACTACCAAGGAAATTGCAGATGCAATCAAAAAGCAGTATGGTGCAGAGGTTGACAAAAAGAAAATCAATGTCAACGAAATCAAGGCATTCGGCACCTATACCGCTGAGGTAAAGCTGTACACCGGCATCGCAGCAAAGATGACGGTAGAGGTTGGAGAATAAGGACAAGAACAAGCCGTCTCAGAATTTTTTCGGGGACGGCTGCCTGTCTGTAGCCACAGTTTTTTAGGAAAGGAGGAATGCCGGAAATGGCAGAGGAAAATCTGGCGCTTGGCGGCGAACAGCTTCCCTTCAGTCTGGAGGCGGAGCAGTCGGTTTTGGGCGCCATTCTCATCGAGCCGGAATGTATCAGCAAGGTGCTGGAGCTTCTGGTGCCGGAGAGCTTTTATCGTCCGCAGCATCAGCAGCTGTTTTCCATCATGCTGGGGATGTTCACCTCCGCTCAGCCCATCGACTTTATCACGGTGCTCGAGCGCGCCAAGGCGGAGCAGGTGTTTTTCAGCGAGAGCGATGCCAAGGTCTACCTGACCCAGCTGGTGCAGGTGGTCCCGAGTGCGGCGAATGTCGAGGCTTATGCCAAGCTGGTGCAGGAAAAATACTATATGCGCTCGCTGGTCAATGTGGCAAAAAACATCATCACCAACTCGGAAAAGAGCGATGCGGATGCCCGCGGTCTGATGGAATTTGCCGAGCACAAGCTCTATGAAATCAGGCAGGGCAAGGATGCCAGCGGCTTGGTTAAGGTGGACCGTGCCATCTTTGAGCTGTATGACAAGCTGCAGCGAATCTCCGGTGATGACCGAAACCAGTTTGTCGGCATTCCCACGGGATTTTCGGCCTTGGACAGCCTGACAACAGGGCTCAACCGCACCGACCTGATTTTGCTGGCAGCCCGTCCGGCGATGGGAAAATCCACCTTCGTCATGAATATCGCAACCAATGTTGCAAAGCAGGGATATTCGGTAGCGGTATTCTCTTTGGAGATGAGCAGGGAACAGCTGGTCTCCCGTATGCTGTCTGCGGATGCGCTGATTCAGGGCTCCCAGCTCCGTACCGGCAATCTGAGCGTGGACGACTGGACTCGTCTGGCGGTATCGGCACAGTCGATTGCCCGGATGCCGATGTACATTGACGACAGCGCTGGCATCACGGTGGCGGAGATGAAGGCCAAGCTGCGCCGAATCCCCAATCTGGGTCTGGTTGTCATCGACTACCTTCAGCTGATGTCCTCAGGCAGACGCATCGAGAACCGTGTTCAGGAGGTTTCGGAAATGACCCGAAATCTCAAAATCATGGCGAAGGAGCTGGATGTGCCGATTATCACCCTTTCCCAGCTGTCGCGTAGCCCGGATAAGCGTACCGGCGACCATCGCCCGGTGCTGTCCGACCTGCGAGAATCCGGCTCCATCGAGCAGGATGCGGACCAGGTTATGTTTTTGTACCGCGATGAATATTATAACGAGGACAGTGAGGATAAGGGAGTTGCGGAGGTCATCGTCGCCAAAAACCGTCACGGGGCGACCGACACGGTCAAGCTGGCGTTTGACGGCCAGCACACCCGTTTCCTGAGCAGGGAGCTGTTCCGAGATGCGCCGTAAGGTGTTGCGGACCATCCGCCAGTATCAGATGATTGCTCCCGGGGACCACATCGTGGTAGGCTTTTCCGGAGGAGCCGATTCGACGGCGCTGCTTGCTCTGCTTTGGGAGCTGCGTTCGGAGCTTTCTATCACGGTAAGCGCCTGTCATCTCAACCACCAGCTCCGCGCACAGGAAGCAAATCGGGATGAGGCTTTTGTCCGGGATTTTTGCGCGCAGAAGGGAATCCCTCTAACGGTCGAATCCCAAGATATTGCCGCCAACGCTGCCCAGCAGCGGCAGTCGGTGGAGCTGTATGCCCGTCAGCAGCGATACGAGCTGTTTGAACGGCTGGCAGCAGATTTTCCACAGGGAAAGATTGCAACGGCGCACAACCTCAACGACAACGCGGAGACCATGCTCTTTTATCTGGCGCGTGGAACCGGAATGTCGGGGATGGGAGGCATCCCTCCGGTGCGCGGCAGGGTGATTCGTCCGCTGATTGGATGCACCCGGGCAGAAATCGAAACCTTCTGCCACGACGCAGGGTTGTCCTTTGTGACCGACAGCACCAATCTTTCCGATGATTATACCCGCAACCGGATTCGGCATCATCTGGTTCCGCTGATGGAGCAGCTCAACGGAGCGTTTTTGGAGCACGCTGACCAACTGAGCCAAACAGCCCGCTTGGAGGATAACTTTTTAGAGGAGCTTTGTAGCCGCGAATATGAGTGCATCTGTCTGGACAGCTCCGGACGGACGCTCGACCGGCAGAGGTTTCTTGCCCTGCACCCGGCGGTGCAGCGGCGGATTCTGGTGCTTCTGCTGCGTCGGGAAGGCATCCAGCCGGACTTTGAGCGGGTGGGTCTGATGCAGCAGCGGGTAGCTGTGGGCAGAGGAAAAACCGAGCTAAAATACGGGATTGCCCTCAAAGCGGATGAAGCGGCCTTTTCCATCGACCGGGAGGTTTTTTACCGCAACCGGCGTCAGCCCTACTTTGAGCATCCCCTTGTGCCAGGGGTCTGCGAATTGTTTCGTGGCAAGTGCATCGAGGTCAAAATCTGCTCGATGCAAGAATATAAACTTTTCTTTAATAAAGACCATGGTATCTTAAAAAACAGCT
>URFD01000031.1 GCA_900547015.1 uncultured Oscillospiraceae bacterium
GGCCTATAAGCGCAACCCGATGCGTTCCGAGCGCATCTGCTCGCTGAGCCGCTATATCACGTCCCTGATGGACAACACCGCCATGACCGCCTCGACCCAGTGGTTCGAGCGCACGCTGGACGATTCCGCCAACCGCCGCCTGTCCATCTCCGAGGCGTTCCTGGCTGCGGACGCGGTGCTCTCGCTCTATATCAATGTCACCGACGGCATGGTGGTCTATCCCAAGATCATCGAGCGCCGCCTGCGCGAATACGAGCAGGAGTGTTCGATGTATCTGGAGGGGAGTCTGGTCAGCCGCATCAATCAAAATGCCGGGCTGGAATATACCGAGGTGACACCGCAGTGTCTGGAGCTGATAGAGCGTTCCATCTGGTTTTCCGAGCAGTCCAACGGATTGTTTGACATCACGATTGCTCCGCTGACCCGCCTGTGGAACATCACCGGAGAAAATCCCCGCGTTCCTTCCGATGAGGAGATTGCACAGGCACGGGAGCTGGTCAACTATCGGGATATTTTGGTGGACGGAAACCGCGTGATGCTCCGCAGAAAAGGGCAGGCCATCGATTTGGGCGCAGTTGCCAAGGGCGCTGCCTGCACCATCGTTTGGGAGGCCGCCGAACAATATCACATCAAAACCGGATATGTCTCGATTGGGGGCAATCTGGTCGTGCTGGGGGAGGAGCGACAGGGAAACCCTTACCGCTTCGGGATTCGTGACCCGCAGGGGAATGCGTCCCAAGCAATCGGTTCGATTTCTCTGACCGGAAAAACCATGGCGACCACTGGCGCCTATGAGCGCTGGTTTGAACAGGACGGTGTCCGCTATCATCATGTGCTGGACCCGCGAACCGGCTATCCCGCCGAGTCAGACCTGCTGTCCGTGTCGGTGATTTCACAGGACGGGATGCTGGCAGACTGCCTTTCCACCACGCTGTTCATCGAGGGAAAGCAGGGGGCACTGCGCCGGATGAATGAGCAGGAATATCAGCTGGTCATTGTCGACAAGCAGGGAACGGTCTATTGCTCGGAATCCCTGCGCGGAAACTTTCAACCGGATGAGGATAAAACGGGACAGTACCAATTTGTATTCTGGGGAGAGGACGGGCAGTCGAAATGAAGCGATATTCTGCCGGAAAAATCAGCCTGATGGGCTTGCTGTTTGCACTGGCGATGGTCTTTTCCTATCTGGAAAGTCTGGTCTCCATTCCGGGGCTGCTGCCGGGAATGCGGCTGGGGCTCTCCAATCTGGTGACCATGTACTGCCTGTTCTTTTTGGGCAAGAGCAGCGGCTACACGATGGCGGTGCTCAAGGCAGGGTTTGTGGTGCTGACCAGAGGCGCGGTTGCCGGGGCGCTGAGCTTGTCGGGCGGCCTGCTGTCGGTCACAGCGATTGTCCTGCTGGATTGTCTGAGCAAGCACTCCCTGCACTATGTCACGCTCAGTGCGGTCGGGGCAGTGTTCCACAATATCGGCCAGCTGGTTGTGGCAAGATTTCTCACCAGCGTGTTTTTATACTATTATATCCCGGTGCTGCTGCTGACCGGTTTGGCAGTGGGCATCATGACGGGCAAGCTGTTTATATGGATAATACCTTATCTTCCGGAGCGGTACCGCACCAAGCTGCACCGCTTTGAAAAATAGAGGTTATTATAAAAGATGCACAGGGCGTCCTCAATGGGCGGTCTGATACCATCTGTCTGGAAGGATTTCAGGCAAATTATAGAAATGGGGGCTTAAAATCGTGTCTAACAATGGAAGAAAGACATTGCCGGGCGTGCATGTGCCGCATCACAAGAACACCAATGACAGTGTTCCACAGGTGATGCCGGTTCCGGAGAAGGTGTATATCTCCTTACATATGCACATGGGCGCACCTTGTGACCCACTGGTCAAGAAGGGGGATTATGTCAAGGTCGGACAGCTTATCGGTTCCTCTCAGGCGTTTATGAGCGCACGGACCCACTCCAGTGTGTCCGGTACCGTTGAGTCGATTACCACTATGACCACCAGCATCGGTAATGTGGACCAGGTTGTGGTAATTGCCACAGATGGAAAACAGGAAGTTTCCGAAGAGGTTCAGCCACCGGTTGTAACCAACTATCAGGAATTCCTCGAGGCGCTCAAATGCTCCGGTCTGGTTGGTCTGGGCGGTGCGGGTTTCCCGGCTCATGTCAAGTTTAACCTCAAGGACCTGAACGCAGTTGATACTCTGGTCATCAACGCAGCAGAGTGTGAGCCTTACATCACCACCGACCTGCGTACCATGCTCGACAAGTCCGATATGCTCTTCAAGGGCATCCGCGCTGTTCAGAAGTTTATGGACATCAACAAGGTCTATATCGGCATCGAGGACAACAAACAGAACGCAATCGACAAGCTCCGCCAGGAGTGTGCGGACGACAGCACCATCGAGGTTGTTCCGCTGAAAGCAATGTATCCAAAGGGTGCTGAAAAGGTAATCGCTTACGAGACCTGCGGCAAGGTCATCAAAGAGGGCCAGCTGCCATTCCAGGCAGGCGTCATCATCAGCAACGTTACCTCGATGGCATTCATCGGAGAGTATCTGACCACCGGTATGCCGCTGATTACCAAGACCCTGACCGTTGACGGCTCTGCCATCCGCGAGCCAAAGAACGTAGTCGCTCCAATCGGCGCAACCTTCAAGGACATCATCGATTTCTGCGGCGGCTTCACCGAGGAGCCGGGCAAGATTCTGATGGGCGGCCCAATGATGGGAACCCCACTATATGATGTCAACTACCCGATGGTCAAGAACAACAACGCAATCCTGGCATTTAAGAAAGCAGATGTTCCGGTTGTTCAGGAGACTGCCTGCATCCGCTGTGGCCGTTGCGTCAGAGCCTGCCCAATGGGCTTGATGCCTTCGCTGATTGAAACCGCCTTCAAGATGAAGGATGTGGACGAGCTGAAAGCGCTCAAGGTCAATCTCTGTATCGAGTGCGGCTGCTGTTCTTATGTTTGTCCGGCAAAACGTCCGCTGGTTGTAACCAACAAACTGTCTAAGCGTTTAATTGCGCCAAAAAAATAATTTGAGGTGAATTGCTTTGAGTAATAAATTGATCGTATCCGCTTCGCCGCATATCAGAGATGATGCGACGACAAGCACGATTATGAGGGATGTGCTGATCGGCCTGACCCCGGCGCTGATTGCAGCTACCATCATCTTTGGCTTTCGGGCTCTGCTGCTGACTGCGGTCTGCGTGGCAGCCTGCGTGGCATTTGAATACGGCACCGAGCGTATCCTCGGCAGACCGAACACCATCTCGGATTTGAGTGCTGCCGTTACCGGCATGATTCTGGCATTCAACCTCCCGGTACAGTTTCCGCTGTGGATGGCAGTTGTTGGTTGCTTCTTTGCAATCGTAATCGTCAAACAGCTCTTTGGCGGTATCGGCAACAACTTTGCAAACCCTGCCATCGCAGCTCGTATCTTCCTGCTGCTGTCCTTCTCCCAGCCGATGACAACCTGGCTTCAGGTTCAGGGCGGCAAGGCAGTACAGGGCGTTTATGGTGCAACTCCTCTGGCCCTGATTTCTGCCGGTGATACCGCAAACCTGCCGAGCATGATGGAAATGTTCCTCGGCGCTCGCGGCGGATGTATGGGTGAAACCTGTGCGCTGGCTCTGATTATTGGCGGCGCTTATCTGATTTTCCGCAAGGTCATCACCCCGACCATTCCACTGTCCTTCATCGGCGGTGTTCTGGTTCTTTCGCTCCTCTTTGGGGTTGACCCAATGTACGAGGTATTGGCAGGCGGTCTGCTGCTGGGTGCCTTCTTCATGGCAACCGACTACACCACCTCTCCGATTACCGAAAAAGGCAAACTCATCTTTGGTCTGGGCTGTGCGCTGATTACCATGGTAATCCGTGTATTCGGCTCCTATCCGGAAGGTGTGTCCTATTCGATTCTGCTGATGAACATCATCACCCCACACATCAACAGAATGGTTCGCAATCAGGCATTTGGAGGTGTTCAGCAGTAATGAACGCGATGAATGAATTTGTAAAACCAACGCTGGTTCTGGCGATAATCTGTCTGGTCATCACCGTGCTGCTTTCGGTCAGCCATGAGATTACCCAGCCAATCATTCAGGAAAACGAGCGCCGCACCGCGGAGCTTGCCCGTACCGAGGTTCTGACCGAGGCGGATTCCTTTGAGCAGCTGGAAGGTGAATTTCCGGAAGGCGTTCAGGAGGTATATGCTGCATCCAACGGCGCAGGCTATACCATTACCGTTACATCCAAGGGCTATTCCAGCGACCCGCTGAAGGTCATGGTCGGCATCAAGGAGGACGGCACCATCGAGCGCATCAAAATTCTTGCAAACAATGAAACCCCTGGCCTTGGCTCCAAGGTTTCCAACGAAGGATTTGTCAGCCAGTTCAACGGCATGGACGAATCGCTGAATGGCTTTGAAGCAATCGGCGGCGCAACCATCTCCTCCAATGCGATGAAACGCGCAATGGAGACCGCATTCCAGGTTTATGAAACAGTGAAAGGAGCGTAGGGAAGATGGAAAAATCGAATCTGCAAATCCTGACAAACGGTATCATCAAGGAAAACCCGGTACTGGTGCTGGTTCTTGGAACCTGTCCGACCCTGGCTGTCACCACAATGGCTAAGAATGGTATTGGTATGGGTCTTGCGGCAACCTTCGTTTTGCTCGGTTCCAATATCGTAATCTCCCTTTTGAAAAAAGTAATTCCGGATAAGGTGCGTATCCCGTGCTTTATCGTTGTCATCGCCGGCTTTGTTACCCTGCTCAGTGCACTGCTGCAAGCATACGTTCCGGATGTTTACAGCTCTCTGGGTATCTTCCTGCCGCTGATTGTTGTAAACTGTATCATTCTGGGCCGTGCCGAGATGTTCGCAAGCAAAAACGGCGTCCTGAAATCGGCTCTGGACGGCATCGGTATGGGCATCGGCTTCACCCTTGCTCTGCTGGTTATCGGCTCCATCCGTGAGATTCTCGGCTCCGGCACCTGGTTCGGCCTCCCGGTTACCGTAAATCTGTTCGCTCCAATCTCCATCTTTGTCCTGGCACCCGGCGGATTCCTCGTGTTCGGCATGGTAATCGCTCTGCTCAACAAGCTCTCCAACGGCAAGGCTGTCAAGAGAAAGAGCTTTGGATGTGAATCCTGTCCAAATGCGGCAGGCTGTGCAAATGCCGGAAAGGGAGGATGTGAATAATGGAAATCTTCAAAAATATGATGTATATTCTCGTCACATCTGCTTTGGTCGAGAATATCGTATTGGCAAAATTCCTTGGCTGCTGCCCGTTTCTGGGTGTATCGAAAAAGCTGGACTCCGCTGTCGGCATGAGCTCGGCGGTTATCTTCGTTCTGCTGATGGCAACCGCAGTTACTTGGCCAATCTACACCTACCTGCTGGAGCCATTCGGAATTGAATATCTGCAAACCATCGTCTTTATTCTGGTTATTGCAGCACTGGTACAGATGGTCGAATTTATCCTGAAAAAATATATGAAGCCTCTCTACCGTTCGCTGGGTGTTTACCTGCCGCTGATTACCACCAACTGTGCGGTACTCGGCTGTACCATCCTCAACATTGAAAACCACTACAACTTCTTGGAATCTCTGGTCAATGCCTTCGGTGTTGGTTTGGGCTTCATGATTGCAATGGTGCTGTTTGCCGGCGTCAGAAGCAAGATGGAATCGGTAGAATTTCCAAAGAGCTTCCGTGGTATTCCGATTACCCTGATTGCGGCTTCGATTGTATCGATGTCCTTCATGGGCTTTGCCAACGTTGCAAACGGAATCTTCAAATAACGAAAAGGAGACGAATCGACAATGTTACAAAATATTCTGGTGCCTGTCTCCATCGTTACCGGAGCAGGTCTGATTGCAGGTCTTCTGCTTTCGATTGCATCCAAATTCTTTGCAGTAGAGGTGGACGAAACGGTTGCCAAGCTCAGAGAGGTGCTTCCGGGTGCAAACTGCGGCGCTTGCGGCTGTGCAGGCTGTGACGAATATGCTGCTAAAATGGCAGCAGGCGACGCAGAGCCAAACCTCTGTCCGGTCGGCGGTGCAGCGGTTGCGGCTCAGCTCGGTGAGATTTTGGGCGTGTCGGTAGGTTCCATCGAACCAAAGCGCGCTGTTGTCAGATGCCGCGGACATCTGCAAACCTCGGAGTACATCATGGATTATGATGGTCCAAAAACCTGTCAGGCAGCCAAACTGCTTTATAACGGAAGAACCAGCTGTAACTACGCTTGTCTGGGATACGGCGATTGTGTCAATGCCTGCGAATACGACGCTTTGCAGATTATTGACCACATCGCTACCGTCAGCGAGGATCTGTGCATCGGCTGTGGCGCTTGTGCAAAGGTTTGCCCGAACTCGATTCTGGACATCCTGCCAAGAAGCCAGACCACCTATGTCACCTGCATGAACCACGACAAGGGTGCTGATGTTAGAAAGATTTGTACCAACGGCTGTATCGGCTGTAAAAAATGTGAGCGTATCTGCGAATTCGGCGCAATCACCGTTGAGAACAACTGCGCTCATATCGACCCGGAAAAATGTACCAACTGCGGAAAATGTGCAGAGGGCTGTCCGGTCAAATGTATCCATCTGGAAAACCTGTAACCCACAAAAAAGGTCTCGATCTTCGAGACCTTTTTCTTGGATGCCGTCCCGAAAGAAAATAAGGATGAAATTATAGAAGATTAGAATACTCTGAGTGAAAAGATGAACGAATGATTATTTCTAAAATGAAAAAAATGGAGATTCTTCTAAAAAATCATCCAAAACCCTCTTGTAACTTGGAGAGAATGTGATATACTAAATATAGTTTGACAAACAGGATGCTCGAACTAGAGAGTGGCATCCGCGTAAAGGGGTCAAGAACTCTTAACAGAAAGCGGAGGAAATGAGACAATGACTGCAAATGAAAAGATTGCACAAATCAGAGAACGGATGAAGGCCAATGGCATCGCCGCGGTCATCATCCCCAGCGCCGACCCGCACATGAGCGAGTATTTTTCCGATCACTGGAAAACCAGAGTATGGGTATCTGGCTTCACCGGTTCGGCTGGTACCTTTGTCATCACCGAAAAAATTGCAGGTCTGTGGACCGATGGCCGTTACTATGTACAGGCTGAAAGACAGCTGGCAGGCAGCGAAGGGGTGCTGTTTAAAGCAAGCGAGCCGGAAACTCCAAAGGTTCCTGATTATCTGGCAAAGGAACTGCCGGAAAATGCAGTTGTCGGCATCAACGGACAGCTGTTCTCGGCTACTTATATCAAAGCAATGGAGGATGCTTTCAAAAAGAAAAACATCCGCATTGATGGCAAGGTAGACTATGCAAACGACATCTGGGAAGACCGTCCGGCAGAAAGCGCAACCGAGGTTTACAATCTCCCGGTTCAGTATTCCGGCAAATCGACCGCAGAAAAGCTCAAAGAGCTGCGTGAAAAGCTCAAAGAGCTGGAAGCAGATGCACTGGCAATCAATACCCTCGACGGTATCGCATGGCTGTACAACATCCGTGCAAACGACGTTGCTTGCACACCGGTCGTCATCGCATACGCTTACGTTTCTCAGGATGAGGCAATCCTCTTTACCGATACCAGCAGAGTCGGCGAGGATGTTCTGCGCGTTCTGTCCGAAAACGGCGTTACCATGCGTTCTTATGAGTCGGTATTCGACTATGTTGCTGACATCAAGAAACCAACCGCTGTTCTGTGCGACGACAGAGAGATGAACTACGGCCTCTATCACACCCTCCAGTCGAATGAGAATGTGAAGCTGGTATCCGGCAAAAACCCGGTTACCATGATGAAGGCGATGAAGAACGAAGTAGAGACCAAGAACACCTACGAAGCATACCGTCAGGATGGTATCGCTGAGGCAGAGTTCTACGGCTGGCTGTTCGAGGCGATGGAGCAGGGAGAAACCATCACCGAGTATCAGGCTGCGGAAAAGCTCTACTCCTTCCGTGAACAGCGCGAGCATTTCAAAGGCGATAGCTTCACCGCAATCCTTGCTTACAAGGACAACGCTGCGATGATGCACTATGCACCAAAGGCAGAGGGTTCTGCGGTAATCGAAAGAAGCAATCTGCTGCTCAACGACAGCGGCGGCCAGTACCTGACCGGCACTACCGACACCACCAGAACCTTTGCAATGGGCCCTGTTACCGATGAAGAGCGCCGCGACTACACCCTCACCCTCAAGAGCGTGATTGCTGTAAGCACCGCTGTATTTAAAGAGGGCATGACCGGCTATGGTCTGGATATTCTGGCTCGTGGCGGCCTGTGGAAATATGGTCTGGACTACCGCTGCGGTACCGGTCATGGTGTTGGCTATCTGCTCAACGTCCATGAAGGTCCACAGAGCCTGGGTAACCGTGAAGTAAAACTTCAGCCTGGTATGGTACTGACCATCGAGCCTGGTGTCTACACCGAAGGCAGCCACGGTGTTCGTATCGAAAATACCGCTGTTGTTGCAAAGGGCGAAAAGACCGAATACGGCCAGTTCCTGCACTTTGAAACCTTCACCGTTGTTCCGATCGACACCACTCCTCTGAATCTGGATATGATGTCTCAGGAAGAAATCGATTGGCTCAATGACTTCAACCGCCGTGCGTATGAAACCGTTGCACCTCATGTCAGCGAGCGCGCAGAAAAATGGCTGAAGAAAGCAACCGCACCAATTTCCAAATAGGATTGGATTCTATGAACAGAAAAAGACAGGTGATGCTTGGCATCACCTGTCTTTTTCTGTAGAACGAGATTTTTTCAAATCAGATGCAGAATGTTTATTCCGCCAGAATTTTAATCAGCAGGTCGCCCATGCCGACATTGTATCCGCTGGTTGCAAAAATACCGTTGAGGCCCGGCTTGGTGACCACGATGAGAGGCAGCTTGTCCGGGTCAACATACATTCTTCTGGCAATCGCCGAAACATTTCCCCGGAAATCATCGTAGCAGATGGTGACCTTCGGCAGCAGTCCGAGCGCTTTTGCAAGGGTGTGGTTGTTCAGTGCTTCCTTGCCGCGCAGGATGAACACCAGCTGAGCGTCCAGCGCATTGTAACGAGCCTGATGCTCAATCAGCTCATTGAGGATATGCTCGGTCGGCTCCTTGCCTTCCTCTAGCCAGAACAGGATGTTGGCGCGGTCCGCAGTCAGCTCCTCGGCGGCAATCCGGTTGCCGTTTTCGTCCTTGAGGGAGAACGGCAGAATGTCCATGTTCTCCAGCATATCGGAAATCTTGGTGTCGCGCAGGCGAATGGTGACAGAATCTGCCAGACCTTCTCCGACCGGGAAGCGGTACTCCTTGGTGAACAGACTGCCGTTTGGCATTCTCTTTGCGGTCAGCAGGCGGTAAGAGCCCGGAGTCAGCTCCAAAGCAAGCTTGCCATCCTGCCACTCGCGCTCGCTCAGGTCGAGGGTGGTGTAGATGCCGTCGCGCAGCAGAGCGATGCTCCAATTCTGGAAGTAGACCCACTTGGTCTCATCGCCGGAGACAACCGTAAATGGCAGGGTGCGTGCCTTGTTTGCCTTTTCAACGTTGTGGAATACACCATCACGGTAGAACTGTACCGCGTGGGTTTCCGGGTTGATGCGTGCCGGGATGCCCAGAGTACGACAAACAGCGACAAACAGAACCTGTTTGGACAGGTTGGTTCCGATGCCCACACGGAGGATGCGGTCTGGGACAGCAACCAAAGAGCTGTATTCGCGCTCATCGCAAGAGGAGATATGCTCCAAAATCCAATCCCACAGAGCTTCCGGATTTGCTGTAAAGCTCTGTTTTTCTTCGTCTGTGAAGGAGGCAGCCAGCGGCGCTCTCCATGCAGTCAGCTTTTCGGTCGAGATGCGTGGGCTGAGAACGTACGGAATATAAATCTCTTCCGGAAGTTCTCCCTGTGCAGGAGCCTGCGCCATGTGCTCTTCCAAAACGGATGCACACAGGTCGGTCTTATCCTTGACGGTCAAAACGTGCAGCAGCTTTGCACGGAGCTCCTGCTCCTGAGCGCAGGCAACCGAGAGGAAGGATTCCACCTCGCCGGAATTGCCCTTGGCGTCAAAAAAAGCCTTGGCAGCATATTCAGCGGCAGAGTTGGTAAGTCCCAGCTTGGCAGCAGCCTTTGCAGCAGACTCCTCATGGTAGAAGGTTCCTTCCTTCTGATGCAGCAGGGAAGCCGCCGCATCAAATTTTCTCTGCTGGGTTTCCTTCTGCTCATCGGTCAGCCGAACTGCAAATTTCATGTTGTCCTTTGGCGGAACAACATCATATTCCAGCCCATTTCGTTCCTCTGTCTGTTCTGCGCTGGCAGCGGAGAAATCCAGAACAACCGAAGATTCTTTGCGGGAATCGACTAAGCGGGTCATGAATTTCCCATCCTTGACAGCGTGGATGTGCAGGTCTCCCAAGCCGAGCGTAATGGAGGCCTTGCCCTCGCGGTCAGAAACCAGAGTCGAGATTGGGAAAAATTCCGAGTAGTTGAGTAGCTCGATGCGGAGGGTGACACCCTCGACCGGCTTGCCGTTGTCCAGCACCTGAATCGAGAAGGTCTGGGTGTCCGCATAGCGGGGCAGCTCGTTGCAAACGGTGGTTAAGCCCTCGTGGGTCACGATTTCCTCGTTTTCCACATAGTCGGAGAACATCCGGCTGTGGATGATCATAGCACGGGAGGCAGCAGCGGTAAACCAACCCTTGTCCAAAACCTCTTCTGGCTCACAGGCACCCAGATAATGCCAGTCGCCGTCGCACCAGACCTCAATCCACGCATGGTTGTCATCACAGTGCGGCCATCTTGGGGTGTAAATCTGGCGGGTTGGAATTCCCACACTGCGGAATGCGGTGGTGGCAAAGGTGGATTCCTCACCACAGCGTCCGTAAGCACAGCGCAGTACGGTCAACGGGTTGGCGGTACGGTTGTCGGTCAGACGATAGGTGGCATTTTCAAAGCACCAGTAGTTGAGCTCCAGAGCGGCATCCTTCATGTTGGTGGTCTTGCCGGTCTTTTGCAGGCGGGGCCAGCACAGGTCATAGAAGGTGCGGCGGCAATCCACGATGTCCTCGGTGTTCACTCGATAGTACAGAACGTGGTTCAGGAAAATATCTTCCGGAATGGTGCTGCACCACGGGGTATTTTCGCGCAGGAAAAGCGCATGGTCTACATAAGAAAGAAACAGCTCAAAATCATAGTTGATGATGTCGCTGGTTGGCATGGTGCCGTACAGATACTTCATGCAGACCTTCTGGTTTTCGCTGCACTGTTCGAGCTTGCTGAGAATCTCGCGTTCCCGCTGGCCGAAGCAGGGGCGGGCAGCTTCAAAATACTGCTCTGCTTTTTCATGGAGCAGAGCGCTGAAATACAGTTCATGAGACATAAATTCGGTGTCCTCCTCAACAGGATGATTTGACTGAGATAACCGCACTTAGCGGCAGACAGCATCCAGAACCGCTCTGGCTTTTGCAATTTCTTCGGAACTGGTCTGCCAGATGGTGTATTCGCTCACCAGCGGCAAGCCCATGCTGACATCCTCCTTGCGGTAGACCATCGGGCTGTCCAGCGTAATCTTGCCGGACATATGGAAGGAGGTGGCTCCGGTCTGTTTTGCCAGCGGTTCGATGACGCTGTCCTTGACGCCGCTGCCAATCAGGATGTCGATTTCACCGGCAGCTTCTTTGACCAGAGTGGTCAGCAGGTCGCGACCCTCCAGCGCAGTGTTCTTCTGACCGGAGGTGAGGATGGTGTCGATGCCAAGCTCCTTGGACTGGCGCAGGGCAAGCATGGGGTCGGAGCAGACATCAAAGGCACGGTGCAGGGTGACGCTCATGCCTTTGGCTTCCTCCATCAGGATTGCCATGCGTTCAACATCCAGACTGCCGTCCGGCTTCAGGATGCCGATGACAACGCCGTCTGCTCCGGCTTCCCGGAACATTTTGACATCGCGGCGGATGATTTCAAATTCCTCATCGGTGTAGCAAAAATCGCCGAAGCGCGGACGAATCAGGACGTTGATGAGAATATCGCACGTTTCGCGGATGCGGTGATAGAGGTTGATGTCCGGTGTAGTGCCGCCAATCAGCAGATTGGCACACAGCTCCAGTCGGTCAGCGCCTCCCTGTTTTGCGGCAAGTGCGGATTCTACACAATCCACACAACATTCCAGCAGTGGTTTTTTCATGGCAAATAGGCCCCTTTTCTTAAAATCGGTCAGCAGCGGTAAAGTGACGGTCCATCAGGAAGTAGAGGGTGGCAGCCGGAGAACCGGTTGCTCCGCTGCTTTCATATTCCCGACCGGGCTTGTCCAGCCAAGCGGTTCCGGCAATATCCAGGTGCATCCATGGGCGGTCCTCGCAGAACTCCCGCAGGAACAGCCCGGCAGCAATACTGCCACAGCCGTGTTTGGCGGAGTTGATCAGGTCGGTGATGGTACCCTGAATCAGCTCAACATATTCTTCGTCGGTCGGCAGGTCTACAAATTTTTCTCCTGCACGGGAGGCCGCACGCAGCAGCTCGTCCTCGAACAGGTCATCGTTTGTCATAACACCGGCGCGGATGCTGCCGTAAGCCTGAACGATTGCGCCGGTCAGGGTGGCAACATCGATGAGACGGTCTGCCCGTTCTACCCGAGCCGCATAGGTCAGGGCATCCGCCAGAATGAGCCGACCCTCGGCGTCGGTGCTCAGAATTTCTACGGTCTTTCCGTTCATTCCGGTCAGCACATCTCCCGGGGTGCAGGCAGTGTTGGACAGACGGTTTTCCACAATCGGGACAACCGCAATCACGTTGGCTTTGGCGTGGTTTTCTGCCAGAGCGCAGACTGCGGCGGTGACAGCAGCGGCGCCACCCATATCAGATTTCATGTTGCTCATGCCGCTTCTGCTTTTGAGGGAATAGCCGCCGGTATCCATCGTGACACCTTTTCCGACAAAGGCGGTCACCTCCGGGTCATCCGGATTGCCCAGATAGCGCAGAACAGCGACGCTGCAAGGGGAGTCGCTGCTCAGTCCGACGCCGAGGAACAGGTTCATGCCCAGTTCCCGCGCCTCCTCGATGGAAACGACCTTGGTTTCGCATCCGGCCTTTTGTCCGGCTTCGATGATTTGATCGCGCAGAGCGTCCGGCTTGAGCAGGTTTCCGGGCAGGTTTACCCAGTCACGGGCACGCAGGATATGCTTGCACAGGACAGCAGACTTGTTGACCACCTGCTGGATTTCCTCCTGATACGGGTCCTCAAAGCCCTGCAAATAGGCGGTATAGGAGTAAGCCTCCTTGGGGGTGCTTCGGTGTCCCTCATATTCGTACAGCCCCAGAATGATGCCGCTGGTCATGTCATACACGCTGTCGATGCCAAACAGACGGATGATGGCAGAGGCATCGATTTGATAGCGCTCCTGCTTGAGCTTCCGCATGGTTTTGGCAGCCAGCGCCAGCGCCGATTTGACCTGGTTGAGGGTCAGCTTTTCCTCCTTTCCCAGACCAATCCATACGGTCATCTTTTTGTTGGAAAAGGAGTGGAACTCACTGCCGCGAGCGCCGTCAAATACGGGAAGAAAGGATTTTGGAACGCCGCATTCTTCCAGCTGACCCTGTACGGCAAAATGTACAATGGCGGGGCAGGAGCGAGCATTATCTACAAAAATCATCTGAATCCCTCCATAGTTCAATCATCAAAAATCGCAGCGGCAGAGGATAAGCGCATCATCCTCTGACCGCAGCGGGAGATCCTTCTTGCTTTCTTGGCAGCCGGGGATTAGTCGTCCGCTTCCTCGCCAGCACCTTCCAGAGCCATGATGCAGTCGTTGCAGTGCTCCAGATAGATTTTGCGGATGGACGGATATTCTCCCAGACCCTTGAGGATAGCTTCTGTCTCATATCCGGCTTTCTCAAACTGCTGTTTCCACGAGTCCTCGTCATCCCCGCACATATCGTTGATCGCGTGGTCTCCGGCAACTACCATCAGCGGTGCAAGAACGACCTTGTTTGCATGGATTCCAGCAACCTCCTTCATCACGGTTTTCAGGTCCGGATAGCCTTCTACAGTGCCGATGAAGAAGTTGCGGCATCCCTGCGCCTTCAGGTAATAATCCAGAGCCGGATAGGTGGAGTTGGCAGGATGCTCGGTGCCGTGTCCCATCAAAACCAGAGCGGTGGTCTCAGGCAGGGAGCCAAATTCCTCCTGCAACACACGGGATACCTTCTGGTAGTCCTCAAAGGAGGTCAGCAGCGGCCAGCCGCAGACCAGATTTTCAAAGTGGCTCTGCCAACGGCTTACCTCTCTGCGAACATCGTCAAATTCAAATCCGTTCATCACATGGGTTGGCTGGCAGATAACGGTTCCAAAGCCGTCGGCAGCCAGCTTTTCCAGTGCCTGTGCAACGGTATCGACCTCAATGCCATCCCGCTTGCGCAGCTTCTTGATAATCATTCCGCTGGTGAAAGCGCGGCGAACCTCATAGTCCGGGAAAGCGCAGCGGAAATCTTCTTCGATTGCGCCGATTGTTTTTTCGCGTGTCTCCTCATAGCTGGTGCCGAAGCTGACAACCAGAATCGCTTTTTTCTGTGGGTCGGTGGCATGGATGATGGGCAACTCCATCGGTTCGGTTTCATTGCTTTTTTTAACAGCTGCAACACACAGCCCCGCAGCAGCGGAGAGCAGGGTAAGTCCAAGTAATTTCTTCATATAAATTCTCCTTTAGTAGAGTGATTGGGGTCAAACGACCGACCGCAGCCGTGCTGATGAATCCTCAAAGGCACAGGCGCAGGGTCCTCTTCCTTATTATAACATATCTCCTTAAAAACAAAAGACACAATATCACAAATCAC
>URFD01000032.1 GCA_900547015.1 uncultured Oscillospiraceae bacterium
AGAGTAAAATAAAAGTATCGAGTTTTTGCCTGCTCGGGGTCTGCCCGTGCAGCGATGATTCGCAGGGGAGGCATCGTTCTCCCGGCGGCAGCTTCTGCCGCAGAAATGTGAAGTCAAAAATTACGATCGAATAGTAAGGAGGATTTCCGAAATGGACGTTTATGAAAAATCCCTTGAAATGCACAGAAAAGCACAGGGCAAACTGTGCGTAGAGTGCAAGGTTCCGCTCAACGGTGCAGAGGACCTTTCTCTGGCTTACTCCCCAGGTGTTGCTCAGCCATGTCTCGAGATCAACAAAGATTACGATAACATTTATGAATATACAGCAAAAGGCAACCTGGTTGCTGTTGTAACCAACGGTACTGCTGTACTGGGTCTGGGCGATATCGGCGCAGGCGCTGGTATGCCGGTTATGGAAGGTAAATCCGTTCTGTTCAAATCCTTTGCAGGCGTAGATGCTTTCCCAATCTGTCTGGATACCAAAGACCCAGACAAAATCATCGAGACTGTAAAGCTGATGGAGCCAACCTTCGGCGGCGTAAACCTCGAGGACATCAAAGCTCCTGAGTGCTTCTACATCGAGAGCAAGCTCAAAGAAATCTGCAACATTCCGATCTTCCACGATGACCAGCACGGTACCGCTATCGTTACCCTGGCAGGTCTGGTAAACGCACTGAAGGTTGTTGGCAAGGATGTCAAAGATATTCACGTTGTTGTCAGCGGTGCTGGTGCAGCTGCAATCGCAATCACCAAACTGCTGCTCACCGCAGGCATTGCAGATGCAATCCTCTGCGACAGCAAGGGTGCTATCTACGAAGGACGCGCAGGTCTTAACGATGTTAAGGTTGAAATGTCCAAGATCACCAACAAAGAAAAACGCGCAGGCTCTCTGGCTGACGTTATCAGCGGTGCAGATGTATTCGTAGGCGTTTCCGCTCCTGGCGTTCTGACCCCTGAGATGGTTAAGACTATGGCAAAAGATCCAATCATCTTTGCTTGTGCAAACCCAACTCCAGAAATTGACCCAGCTCTTGCAAAAGAAGCAGGCGCTGCTGTTATCGGTACCGGCCGTTCCGACTACCCGAACCAGGTCAACAACGTACTGGCATTCCCAGGTATCTTCCGTGGTGCTCTGGATGTTCGTGCTACCAAGATTAACGAAGAGATGAAGCTGGCTGCTGCTTATGCAATCGCAAATCTGGTTACCCCAGAAGAGCTGAATGCAGAGTATGTTATCCCATCTCCATTTGATGCACGCGTTGCTCCTGCTGTTGCAAGCGGCGTAGCAAAAGCTGCAATCGACACCGGCGTTGCAAAACGCACCGATGTAACCCCAGAACAGGTTGCAGAGCACACCCGTCAGCTGGTTGCTAAGAAATAAGACCACTCTGATGTTAGAATCCCTCGCGGTGAAAGCTGCGAGGGATTTTTTTGGCCTTGGGCCGCACTTTCCTTTTTGTCGCGAGTGTGGTATGATAACACTCAGAGAAAAAATCACGAGGAGATGACACAGATGACCTATACCCAGCTGCTGAACCGGGCATTGGAGCTGTTGGATGAACAGGGACCGGAGCAGGCTTACGAACTGATGAAGGAAGAGGGCAGCCGCGTCGAAAACGCAAATCAGGCGCAGATTTATAATTTTACCTATTGCTTTGCGGCTTTGAGCGGACGAATCGACGAGGCGATGGGACTGCTCAAGGAGGCAGTTTATACCAAAGGCTTTTGGTACGACTATCAATATCTGATGGAGGACGAGGATTTGCAGGAACTGCGTGCCCGCAGTGAATTTGAAACCCTTGCCCAGCTGTGCAGAGAGCGTCAGGAAATGGCGCAGGAATCCGCTGCTCCGCTCTTGGCGGAGGAGGCAGTGGAGGCGGGAAAACCGTTCCTGATGGTGCTGCATGGCGACCAGCAGAATGCACAGATGACCTCCCCGTACTGGCAGGCAGCCAAGGAACAGGGATATGGGCTTGCACTGGCGCAATCCTCGCAGATTCAGGTGTCCGACGGCTATCTGTGGGACGATGAGGAGCAGGCTGCACAGGAAATCAAAGACCATTGGGAAAAGCTGACCCAAGCAGGAGCGGATGCAGACCGCAGTATCCTGTGCGGATTTTCCTCCGGAGGCAGAGCGGCGTTCTATGCCGCAGTGACCGGAATGGTCAAGCCTCATGCGATGATTCTGGTTTCTCCGTGGCTGCCGGAGTTGGAGGAGTGGACCGAGGATTTGAGCAAGCTCAAGGAAGCGGGAACCCGTGTCTATCTGTGCTGTGGAGATGCGGACGAGGATTGCTTTGAAGGGACCGAGGCTCTGTTTGAAATTCTGGACGATGCCGGTATCGAGGTAGACTTTAAGCTTTGTCCCGATTTGGACCACGATTATCCGGAGAACTTCTCAAAGATTCTGAAGGGGGCAATCTCCTTTGCAGAGTAAGCAGACGGCAAAGGACGAGCAGGAGCAGTTTGCGACCCGTGAGGTCGTCATCGTACCCTATGACCCGGCGTGGAAGGATGCCTTTGCGCGAATCCGACAGATGCTCGACGACACGATTGGAGCGTATCTCCAAACAATCGAGCACGTTGGCTCCACCTCGGTGGAAGGGCTTGGTGCAAAGCCGGTCATCGATGTGGATGCGGTTCTTCGCTCCGCCGATGATTTTAGGACAGTTCGTGCTGCTCTGGAAGCCTGCGGCTATCAGCATCAGGGAGATTTGGGGCTTCCGGGTCGAGAGGCATTCTTCCGCCCGAAGGACTACAATGACTGGGAGCGGAACACGATGAAATATCACCTCTATGTCTGCTTCCCGGACGCGGTCCCTTATCGGGAACACCTGGCATTTCGGGATTATCTGCGGGCCCACCCGCAGGCAAGGCAGGACTATCAGCAGCTCAAGGAGCAGCTGGCAGAGCAATTCCGATATGATGTGGATTCCTACTGCGAGCGCAAGACGGAATTTGTACGTTCGATTCTGGCAAGGTGCTCCTGTTAATTCGGGACAAAAATGGGAGAAAAAAAGAGGAGCAATCGCTCCTCTTTTTTTATACATAAAATTCCTGTAAATCCTCTAAGCGCAGACAGGCAAGCCGCCGATTGGGGAAATCGTAGCCGCAGCAGCAGTCGATGTCGATGTACTGCGGATGGTGGAAGATGGAAAGCAGCTCGCCGCGGTCGCACATTTCCTGAATGTAGGCGCGCTCCTCCTCATCTGTGCGGCCGTATGCTTCTGTTTGGGTATGCACGAAGCAGGAAACCGGCGAGTGGCCGATGATGATTTGGCAGTTTGGGATTTCGCGGACCGGCTCCTTGTAGGGGCGGAACCACACCTCGTCATAGACGGTGTCGGCAGGCAGTCCGTGTACCAGATAAAAATCCTGCCCGTTTACCCGAAAGGTAAAGTGGGTCGGCAGGGTTCGCAGAAAATCGAGAACCTCCTGCTTTTGCACTTCGGTCAGCTTGGAGAAGCCCTCCAGCGTTGGAGCGTTGCCGTTTCGATTCCAGTGCTGGATGTGTTTTTCCGGAGCGTTCGGTGCAAAGTAGCGCAGGCACATAAATTCGTGGTTGCCCAGCAGCATCTTCATATTGGGGGTTGCCATGATTTCTCGGAGCAACTCGACGCCGTGGGGGCCGCGGTCTATCACATCTCCCAGAATGTACAGGGTGTCCTCGTCGGAAAAGTTTATCGTTTGGAGCATCGCATGGAAGCGGTCGTCCTCTCCGTGGATGTCCGATACAACATAGTGAGCCATAGGGTCAGGGTCCTTTCTGTTTTGGTTTGGGGTTTATCGTGCGGACACGATGGTATCGATGAGCTGGCGGGCAACCTCCTCCTTGCTCATCAGCGGCAGCTCCCGGATGGTGTCGGAGGTAATCAGGGTGACAACATTGGTATCACCGGCAAAGCCTGCACCGGACACCTTCAGGTTGTTTGCGACAATCATGTCGGCATTTTTCTTTTGCAGCTTTTTGCGGGAGTTTTCCACCATGTTTTCCGTCTCCATCGAAAAACCGCAGAGGAACTGACCCTCGGGTTTGTGCTCGCCAAGATATTTTAAGATATCCTGCGTCCGCTCAAACTCGATGGAGAAGCCTTCGTCGCCCTTTTTCAGCTTTTGGTCGGCAACCGTTTTCGGGCGATAGTCGGCAACAGCCGCAGCCTTGATGATGATGTCCATTTCGGAGGAGCGGCTGGTGACCGCCTCAAACATCTGTTGGGCAGTTTCCACCGGAACCGTGTGGACAAAGGGCCACGGTTCCAGAGCGGTCTTTCCGGTCACCAGTGTGACATCGGCGCCGCGCAGAGAACATTCCCGCGCAATCGCATAGCCCATCTTTCCGCTGGAGCGGTTGGTGTAGATTCGCACCGGGTCCACCGGCTCGCAGGTAGGACCGGCAGTAACCAGCACCTTTTTGCCTGCTAAATCCTTCGGACGCAGAATCTCCTGAAGGATATGGTGGTACAGCAGCTGCTCGCTGGGAAGCTTGCCGGCGCCGACATCCTTGCAGGCCAGCACCCCAACAGCCGGCTGAATGATGCCGAAGCCGTAGCGGCGCAGTGTTTCCAGATTGTCCTGCACAATGGGGTTTTCAAACATATTGGTATTCATCGCCGGAGCTACCAGCTTTTTGCACCGGCACGCAAGGACGGTGGTTGAAAGCATATCGTCCGCGATTCCGTGCGCCATCTTGGCGATGATGTTGGCGGAGGCCGGGGCAATCATCACAAGGTCGGCACGCTTGGCAAGTGCAACGTGTTCGACATTGTACTGGAAGTTTCGGTCAAAGGTATCGACCATGCAGCGGGTATTGCACAAGGTCTCAAAGGTCAGCGGCGTGATGAACTGGGTGGCATTTTTGGTCATGATGACCTGAACATCACAGTGCTGTTTGGCAAGCATACTGGCCACATTTGCCATTTTGTAGGCTGCAATCGAGCCGGTGATTCCCAGCACGACGGTTTTTCCTGTTAACATGAACGGGACACATCCTTTCCTTGGACAGAAGATAAGTTCAGTATAGCAGGAAAAAGCGCTAAAATCCAGCATGAACCTGAGAAAAGAAAGGGTGACGGTTTCGAGGAAATTTGGATTTTCTGTCAGAGGTGCTTGCAATCGGGAGAGGGATACTATATAATTGACCTGTTAAAAATTTATTTGCGATGTATCTTCCGAGGCGTAAAGCCTCTCGGACGCGGTGTGCGGACGACGCGGAGAACATCAGCGAAAAGGAGAACTGAATATGAATCATGCAAGCAGGAAAACACAGGACATGGTAAAACTGGCACTGTTTTCGGGTATCATCGTGGTACTGGCTATGACGCCGCTGGGATATGTTCCGCTGGGCGTAATCCGGGCAACCACCATCCACATTCCCGTCATTCTGGGCTCGATTTTGCTGGGGTGGAAGGCAGGCGCCTTTTTGGGCGGCTTGTTTGGACTGACCAGTCTGGTCATCAACACCATGACCCCGAATCTGACCTCCTTTGTCTTTACCCCATTCTATTCGATGGGAGAGACAGGCGGCAACCTGTGGAGTCTGGTCGTCTGCTTTGTGCCGCGCATCCTGATTGGAATCGTAGCATTCTGGGCTTATCAGGGAGTGAAACGCCTGATCAAAAGCGATGTGGTCGCACTGGGAGCAGCAGGATTTTTGGGTTCGATGACCAATACCGTTCTGGTCATGAATATGATTTATCTCTTCTTTGGTGACAGCTGGGGTGCTGCAAAAAATATCGCTCCTGACATGGTGTACAAGACCATTTTGGCGGTCATTGCAACCAACGGTGTTCCGGAAGCGATTGTGGCAATGCTTGTGACAGCAGCGGTAGGCAAGGTGCTGCTGGCCCTGAAGCGCAAGGACGGATAGGGTTACAGGAAGGACAGAGAGTATGATTTTAGCAATCGATATCGGCAATACCAACGTGGTAATCGGCGGCTTTGAAAACGACCACATCGAATTTACCGCGCGCGTAGCGACCGATGTGCGCCGTACCGAGGAGCAGTACGCGGTGGAAATTCATCAGATTTTGCATCTGTACGGTTACAGTGCAAAGGAGATGGAGGGCTCCATCATCTCTTCGGTGGTGCCTCCGCTGACTACCGTCATGAAGACGGCTCTGAGAAAAATTACCGGAAAAAAGCCGCTGGTAGTAGGGCCCGGATTAAAGACGGGGCTGAATATCAAGCTGGATAATCCGGCTTCTCTGGGTGCAGACCGGGTAGCGGATACTGTGGCTGCTGTCAGTGAATATCCGCTGCCGCTGATGGTAGTGGATATGGGAACGGCAACGACCATGTCGGTCATCAATGAGCGGGAGGAATTTATCGGAGGTGCAATCATGCCGGGGCTGCTGCTGTCGCTTGAGGCACTTTCCAGCAGAGCTTCCCTGCTTCCGCAAATCGACCTGATTCCGCCCAGAAGCGTGATTGGACGCAATACCGTCGATGCGATGGACAGCGGCATGATCTATGGTGCAGCCTCGATGCTGGACGGGATGATCGACCGGATTCAGGAAGAGCTGGGTCAGCCGGTTCAGGTGGTTGCTACCGGTGGTCTTTCCAAAAAGGTGACGCCTTACTGCCGTCACCCGATTACCCAAGACCCCAATCTGCTGCTCAAAGGACTGCGTATCCTGTACTATAAAAATGCGAAATGATAAAAAAGAGCCGGTTACGACCGGCTCTTTTTGTTTACAAGGGTCAGGCGGTAGGATATAATAAGGGGGAAGAAGGGGGATTTCCCCGCAAAGGAGAAGGTATCATGAAACGAACAACAAGGATGCAGCGGGTCTGCATTTGGATGGCAGCGGTCATTTTGTGCGTTGCGCTGACGGGCTGCGGCATGAATCGGGAAAAGGCCCTTTCCCAGCTGGAGCAGGCGCTTGGACAAAGCGCAGAGATGGACAGCGGAAGGGTGAGCGCCGAGCTGGAAATGGAGGTAGAGCTGGGAGCAGATGTCATCCCGATGAGCCTCAATCTGGAGGGAGCGTTTCGGGATGGGATGCAGACCATGGCGCTCAAGCTGGACGGAGAAATCATGGGGCAAACGGTGGACACCCAAATTGATCAGCTGGACGGCAGCACCTACACGCTGGATGCTCAGAGCGGAAAATTCAGAAAATCTCCTGCCTCCGCCGATCAAACGAACTATCAGAAGCTGGTGACACTGGGACAGGAGGACATGACCGGCCTGTATCTGGAGGCGGCAAAGGCCGCGGAGGATTTTTCCTTTACCGAGGAGGAGCAGGGATTGCGGGTGCAGTTTACCGCACCGCAGGGCCAGCTGTCGGCAATCGAGGAGCAGGTGCGTACCATGATGCTCGAGGAGTTGATGCCACAACTCGAGGAGCAGATGAGAACCAGCGTGGAGCAGCAGGTTGCCGCTCTGCTGGAAAGCATGGGAGAAGCCCAGCCGGACAAGGAGCAGCTTTCCGAGCTGATTGACCAAAAGATTCAGATGGTGGTCCAGCTGGAGCGTCAGCTGTTCGAGTCGCTGAACTTTACCGAGCTGTCCTGCGATATGCTCATCGAGGATGGAACTATCAACGACCAGACGGTGGAAATGAAGCTGGAATTTAATCTGGGAGAGCTGGTGGACACCCTGGCTGCCGCGATGGGAACGCAGGCAGAGGGTGAAGTCCCACAGACCTGCGGGCTGAACATGAAGCTGCACAGCCTGATTACCGAGCGCAATCAGGACATTTCGATTGATATGCCGGATTTTAGCAATCCGGATTTGCTGCTGGCAGAGTAAAAAAGACCAACGATTCATCAGAAAATCATAGAAAAGCAGGGACGTTTCAAAGCGGCGTCCCTGTTTTCTTGCCTAAATCAGGAGGAACAGGATGCGTACACTGCGATATGAAATCACCACAGAGCACGAGGGGCTGAATGTAGAACGGTATCTCAAACAGGTTCACGGCTATTCCAGTCGGACCATTGTCAAGCTCAAACACTATGAGAGGGGAATGTATCTCAACGGAGCACATACCCGAACCATCGACCTGCTTCGGGCAGGAGATGTGCTGGAAATCACCTTCCTCGACTCGCAGGAGCATGGGGTGGAGCATTTCATCCGCTCCAATCGTCAGGTCGAGGTGGTGTATGAGGACAGCGACTTGGTCGTTTTTAATAAGCCCTCCGGGATGCCCTGCCACCAGTCCTGCGGACACGCGGCGGACACCCTGGCAAATGTCTTTGCCGCCCACTGCGACCGGCTGGGGATGGATTTGATGTACCGACCGCTCAACCGCTTGGACCGCGACACCAGCGGGGCGGTGCTGGTTGCCAAAAACCGATTTGCGGCGGCAACCGTTACCAATAATTTCCACAAGACCTATCAGGCGATTCTGGACGGGGTTCCTCCCATGCAGGAGGGACGGGTAGATGCGCCGATTCGACGGGAATTTCCGGAGGAAATGCGCCGCATTGTGGCGTCGGACGGACAGAGGGCGGTCACCAACTATCGGGTTTTGGCACAGAAGGACGGCTTGAGCTTGGTGGACTTTGTTTTGGAAACAGGGCGTACCCACCAGATTCGGGTTCACATGGCACACCTTGGCTGTCCGGTTTTGGGGGACGAGATGTACGGACGCAAAAGCGAACGAATCGGCAGGCAGGCGCTGCACTGTAGGATGATTTCCTTTCCACAGCCGGTCAGCCGAGAGGAGGTCACCGTCCATTGTCCTCTAATGCCGGATATGGAAACATTATGCAAAGAATTGGGATTTCATAACAATTAAAACGAATAACTATACATAAAATAAAATAATAACAGCAGAAAATCTGAGAAGGATTTCTGGAACAATCACCGCATACAGGAGAAAACCACCGAGAAAAGCGGAGAAAACTCAGGATAAGGCAAGAATGTCTTGTGGAAAGAATCCAAAAATAAACTGTAAAAGATGGCAAAATCGACATAATGCACAAAAATACAATTTAGTGAATAAAATTTCAAAAAATATCTTGATTTTGAGAAAATATTCCGTATAATAAGGACTGTACCCAATCGGGAAACAAGAACATGGTAATCAAAAAATAGATGGAGGAACGAAAAATGAAACAGTTTTGGACAGTCCTGATGTGTGCAGCAATGACGCTGTCGATGGCAGCCTGTGGTTCGGACAGCGCTTCCGCAAAAAATGATGACAAGATTTATGTCGGTACCGAAGCGGGCTTTGCTCCGTATGAGTATATGTCCGGCGACCAGGTGGTCGGCGTCGATATGGATATTGCGCAGGCAATCGCAGACGCACTGGGCAAGGAGCTGGTGATTAAGAACATGGACTTCGACGGTGCGCTCAATGCGGTCCAGCAGGGTCAGGTCGACTTTGTGGCAGCCGGAGTTTCGGTGGATGAGGAACGCCAGAAGGTCATGGATTTCTCCCACAACTATGTGGATTCCAGCGATGTAGTCATCGTCAATGCAAGCGCTGATACAGTCAAGACCAACGAGGACATCGCCGACAAAATCGTGGGTGTCCAGCAGGGAAACATCGCAGATATCTGGATGACCAACAACTACCCGGATGCTCAGGTAAAACGCTACACCAAGTTTGTGCAGGCGGCAGAGGATTTGAAAAACAATAAAATCGATGCAATCGTCATGGACCTGTACCCGGCACAGGAGCTGGTTGCCACCAATCCGGAGCTGAAGATTCTGGACGAGGAAAATCCGGTCTTTGTAGACCAGTATGCGATTGCCGTTAAAAAGGGAAATCAGGAGCTGCTCGACCAGATTAACGAGGTAATCGACCAGCTGATTGCGGACGGCAAGATCGAGGAATTTACCGCAAAGCACGCAAACGCAAACTAATCTGAACGAACCTGGTCAGCAGCAGGCGGATAAGCACGTCTGCTGCTGCGTTGTGTCCGGCAAACAGCAGCCGGAAGGGAAAGGAACGGTGTCATCTTGAACGGGATTCTCAAGTTGGGCCAGCGGTTTTACAGCGCATTTTTTGCCGACAACCGCTATCTGGCATATCTGGAGGGCGTGAAGAACACCCTCATCATTTCGCTGTTTGCCGTTTTGCTCGGTGTGCTCATCGGGGTTCTGGTAGCGGTGGTCAAGTATGTTGCGAAGGAAAACAAAAATCCGCTGCTCGGTCTGCTCGACCGCTTCTGCAGATTGTATGTGACCGTGATTCGTGCGACACCGGTCTACCTGCAAATTTTCATTATCGCCAACCTCATCTTCACCGCGCGCGACATGGAGCTGTATGCGGCCATCACCTGCTTCGGCATCAACTCGGGAGCCTATGTTTCGGAAATCATCCGCGCCGGCATCGAGTCGATTGATCGCGGACAGTTTGAGGCAGGCCAGAGCTTGGGACTGAGCCATGGAACCATTATGAAATCAATCATCCTGCCGCAGGCGGTCAAAAATATCCTCCCGGCATTGGGCAACGAGTTCATCACCCTGATTAAGGAAACGGCGGTTGCCGGAGCGATTGCCGTGACCGATGTGACCAAGGCTGCCCAGTACATCGGCTCCAGAACCTGGGATGTCCTGCCTCCGCTGTTTATCGCCGCAGGCATCTATCTGGTCATCGTGTTGGGATTGACCAGACTGCTCAATATCTTTGAAAGGAGATTGGCTGCAAGTGATCACCACTAAGAATTTAACCAAAAGCTATGGAAAGACGCAGGTGCTGTGCGGCATCAGCGAGACCATCGAAAAAGGGGAAAAGGTCGTGGTAATCGGTCCGTCCGGTTCGGGAAAATCGACCTTCCTGCGCTGCCTGAATCTTTTAGAGGTGCCGACCGGCGGAGAAATCTGGTTTGAGGGAAACAACATCACCGCGCCGGGCTGCGATATTCAGAAGGTCCGCCGCAAGATGGGAATGGTGTTCCAGCAGTTTAACCTCTTTCCGCACATGACCGTCCTTCAGAATATCACCTTTGCTCCGGTTAAATTGGGGCTGATGAGCCAGAAGGAGGCGGAGCAGAAGGCGCGTGAGCTGTTGAGTAGGATTGGTCTGCCGGACAAGGAGGGCGCTTATCCGGCACAGCTCTCCGGCGGACAAAAGCAACGAATTGCAATCGTGCGCTCGCTGGCGATGAATCCGGATGTGATGCTGTTCGATGAGCCGACCTCCGCACTGGACCCGGAGATGGTCGGAGAGGTTTTGCAGCTGATGAAGGAGCTGGCAGAGGACGGCATGACCATGGTGGTTGTGACCCATGAGATGGGCTTTGCCAAAGAGGTCGCAACCCGAGTGATGTTCATCGATGAGGGTGTGGTAAAGGAGCAGGCTCCGCCGGAGGAGTTCTTCTCGAACCCGAAGGATGCCCGCCTGCGGGAATTTTTGTCCAAGGTTTTATAAGAAAAAGGCTTCCGAAAAAAATTCGGAAGCCTTTTTTGCACAATAATATTTTTTTACTTGCTTTCGGAGAAGGCATTGACCGAGAAGGCGATGCAGTACAGGGCAATCGCCAAGGTCAGTCCCACATCCAAGAGAGGCAGGCTCATGGTGGAGAAGGCAGCGGCCTCACCGACGGTCAGGGTCAGTCCAAACAGACCGGCACAAAAGCCGAAGCCGTTGCTCCAGCGCACACCGCGCGCAAAGTCGATGTTGTTGAGGATGCGGCTCTGTCCCAGCAGGAAGAGGGTAAAGGAGAGCAGGCAGAGCAAATACAGGGTGCGCTCCGGCATACCGGCAATCTGCGGATAATCCCGGAACAGCTCAACGCAGGTAATCAAAGACCAGCTGACCGGGAGCAGGAAGGACATGGAGCCGCTGCGGTTGATGTTTTCCCGAAGGTAGCCAATACCCAGCCAGAGAAAGCTCAGCCCGCTCAGGAGGGAGAGCGGAACCAGCAGACCGGTCAGCAGGATGGTTCCAAACATTGCGCCGTCGAGCAGGGAGAGCAGAAAAAGCAGGTGGGTGACACCACTGCCAATCATCGCAGTTCCCAGCAGGAAGGACAGAACGGCAAGAATTTTGGAATTGGAAATCGAGAAGGACAGCTGCTTCTGAATCACCTGAGAGAACAGGAGCATCAGGACAGGAATCAGGAACAGCGCTCCGTAGAACAGGGTCGTCAGCAGAGTGGAGGACGAGAAAAATCCTGTCACAGGGTCCAGATTGGTCAGGCAAAGAAATCCATACAGTGGCAGACAGATGACTGCGCCGAGGATAAACAGCAGTTTCGTGATATTCAACTAAAAAAACCTCTTTCCATTGTCAAACTCAAAGCAACGCCCATCCGAAAACGGAGGGCTCAATGTGTCCATTCTACCATGTTTGGCGGGTTTTGTATAGTCTCAAACATCGGATTCGCCCGGGAAACTGCGGGACACGCAGTCATAGCGCCGGAGGGGTGCAGCATATATTGGGACAGAAATCAAAAATGAGGAAGGGGAATCGGGATGCGAATCAGGACGATGGCGGTGCTGGCAGTGTTGGCGGCTGTGTGTTTGGCAGTTCTTCCGGTGCTGTTTGTCCGGAAGCCTCAGGAGAGCGGAGAACCTCAGTTGGAGCAGGAGCAGCTTCGGCCTTTGGAGCCCAAACAACCGGAGGAGGCGGAGCCTTCTCATCAAGACGGGTCAGTGGAGTGGGAACCGTTCCTGATTCAGGACAGAAGCACCGGAGCCATCGAACGGGTGGAGGTGCGGGACTATGTGCTGGGTGCGCTCTGTGCCGAGATGCCGCCGGTGTTCGACAGCGAAGCGCTCAAGGCGCAGGCGGTCAGCGCACATACTTGGGCGTTGTATTGTCAGAACAGCGCCAAAAGCGCAGGCAGGGAATTTGACTTTTCGGCTGACCCGAGCCACTGGCAGGGATATGTCACCGAGGAGCAGGTGCGAGAGCGGTTTGGAGATTCCTTTGAGCAGTATTGGGGAAAGCTCAGTCGGGCGGCGGAATCGGTCTGGCAGGAAATCGTGGTCGATTCCGAGCAGCAGCCAATCGTAGCGGCCTACCATGCCATCAGCTCCGGAAGGACAGAATCGGCAGAAAATGTTTGGGGCAATCCGTTGCCCTATCTGACCCCGGTGGACAGCAAAGGGGACATTCACGCGCAGGGCTACGAGAAAACGGTGTCCTTTTCGCAGGAGGAGCTGAGGGCAAAGCTGTCCTTGGCGCAGCCGGCCCCGAAGCTGGAAGGAGACCCCGGCGATTGGATTGCCGTTCTGGAGCGTTCGCCCTCCGGCTATGTCACACTGGTGCAGGTCGGAGACCAACAGATGAGCGGAATCGAGCTTCGGGAGCTGCTGGGCCTGCGCTCATCGGATTTTGAGCTGTCGGAGCAGGAGGAGGGTATTGCAATCACGACCTGCGGATATGGGCACGGCGTGGGGCTCAGCCAATATGGAGCGGACTATTTGGCGCGTCAGGGGATGGATTATCGGGAAATTCTCGAGCATTATTATCCGGGCGCTGTCGTTGTCGAGAGAGCAAAAGCGGATTTTCGGGAAAATCGTTGACATCAAAACGGAGGATGTGCTATCATAAAAAGACATCGATGATTGCGATACAAGGAGGCTCGGCCGTCCCGACCGAGGCTGTATCGAGAAGGGGAACCAAAGCATGAAGGAAATTTTGGAACAGTCGTCCAACCAGCTTGAGGAAGAGGTCTGTGAGGTCCAGCACCATCATCAGCTGGAATACCTGAAAAACAGGATGCCGACCCAACAGGAGATGGAAACCGCAGCGGAGCTGTTCAAGATGTTTGGGGACCCGACCCGCCTCAAGCTGCTGGCAGCCCTGCTGGGACAGGAGATGTGCGTCTGCGACCTGAGCGAGCTGTTGGGAATTTCTCAATCGGCAGTGTCCCACCAGCTGCGTCTGCTGAGAACCAGCCGTCTGGTGAAAAACCGCAGAGAGGGCAAATCGGTCTATTATTCGCTGGATGATGACCATGTGTCCACCATTTTGGCAAAGGGAATGGAGCACGTCCGCCATCAGTAACAGAGCATGGCTGCGAGCGAGAAAAAAGGAATTTTCAGAAATTCTAAAAAAACCCTTGACTTTGTACGGGGATTGTGGTAGAATTTATCTCGTTGCTAGATGGAGAGGTGTCCGAGTGGTTTAAGGAGCTAGTCTTGAAAACTAGTGACTCGCAAGAGCCGTGGGTTCGAATCCCACCCTCTCCGCCAGAAATTTGACGGTGCAGGGTGAGCAGATAGCCCCGAGAACCGCTCTTTACAATAGAATCAGTGCTAACGCGCTTACCAGTCTGGAGAAGTACTCAAGTTGGTGACGAGGCGCCCCTGCTAAGGGCGTAGGCCGGTCTAAAACTGGCGCGAGGGTTCGAGTCCCTCCTTCTCCGCCAAGCACCGCAATTCTGATGGAATTGCGGTGCTTTTTTTTCGTTTTACGCATTGTATTTTTCCTTCGGACAGGGTATCATGAATTTGAGTCATCAAAATTTACAAAGGGGTGATTGCTGATGCCGGTAAAGAAGGCCAGAGCTCTTCGGGATAGGCTGCTGCTTGCAGGTTTTGTTGTGATGCTGCTTGCCTATGTGTATCGACCTCTCTTTTGCGTGGGTGGTGCGATTGCCTTCTCCTGCCTCATCCCACATTTTCTTTATAACAAATGTCCTCATTGTGGAAAACAGCTCGGCAGAAACGAAGGAGATTTCTGCCAGTATTGCGGCAAGCGAATCGATTGATGAAGCTCATTCATTTTGTGGCGGTGCTTGCCTTAATTTTGCTTGTTATGATGCGAATCGTTAAGAAGAAAATGAAGTAAATTTGCTGTACTCAAGTCGCTTTGCCAATGCTGAAAAACAGCAAATTTCTCCGATTCTACTTTTGAGGGG
>URFD01000033.1 GCA_900547015.1 uncultured Oscillospiraceae bacterium
CAAACCGACAAGAAGGAGGGGCTGTTTTTGTTTATTTCCCCAAAACGCGACTGAAATCGTTTTCGTACTCCCCAAGGTATGCTATAATATTGATAATAAATTCTGAAGCAAGGGAGCTACCCCCTGCCGCCATTGTATAAAACAACCAAAATTCCACAAGAGGTGAAGATATATGGACACACAAAAAGCTGCTGTCAGCCCAAGGCAACTGAAAATCCTGAAGATGGACACCCTGCGTCTGAATCAATATCTCAACGATATGATAATGGAAAATCCTGTCATCGAAATCGAGGAAAATCTGACCGGATATACCGATGAAGATATGCGCGCACGCAAAGCGGAATGGCTGGAGTCCAACGACTTTGAGGAGGGACTGGGATACTTTGACAAGGATGCCCAGCTGCCACAGGACGAGGACACCGACTACGCCATGCTCAATGTCGGAGAAGAGGAAACTCTGGAGCAGCACCTGCTGACACAGCTGGCAGTTCAGCAGCTTCCGGAGCGCATCCGCAGCGCCGCCGAATATCTGGTCGGCTGTCTGGATGAAAACGGCTACCTGCTGGCACAGGCAGAGGACCTGATTGCACAGGGCTACTGCGAATCGGAATACGACGAAGCTCTTGCCGTCATCCGCAATCTGGAGCCTTTGGGAGTCGGCGCTTCCAGCCTGCGGGAATGTCTGTATCTACAGCTGGATGAGGACGATGAGATTGCCCGCCGCCTGCTCGAGGAAATCGACTTGACCGGCAGTGCGGATGTCCAGCAGATGAGCGAACAGTTTGGCTATCAGCCCGAGCAGATTGAACAGGCGATGAACCGCATTCGGATGCTCAACCCGAAGCCGGGCTCCCAGTACACCAGCCACGACCGCTCACCCTATATCCTGCCGGATGTTGTGATGATTAAATTTGCAGATGAATTCTATGTCGCACTCAGCGACTTCTCCTTCCCGCAAATCAAAATCAACGAGGACTACGAAAACCTGCTGCGCCGCTCTCAGGGGCCGGAACAGCAGGAGGCGCGGGAATATCTGACCGAAAAGATTGCGGATGCCCATGCTCTGCAGGAGGAGGTTGCCTTCCGCGGACGCACTCTGGTGGAGGTCACCAAGGCTCTGATTAAATTGCAGGAGGCCTTCTTCTGCTATGGACCGCGCTACATGAAGCTGCTCCCCGTTCAGGAGCTGGCGGATGCGCTGGGAATGGAGCCGGAGCTGGTTTCTGCTACCTTAAAGCACAAATATCTGCAATCCCCGTTTGGCGTATATCCCATGAAGTTCTTCTTGGCTCGCGAGCATCACCCAAATCAGTCCGGCATGGAGGCAATTCGGGCGCAGCTGTCCTCGATTATCCGCAGCGAAAATCCGGACACCCCATACAGCGACGAGCAGCTTGCCCAGCTGATGGCACACGACGGAGTCTTTATGACCGATGAGCTGGTGGAGCGTCTGCGTGAGGAGCTGCACATTCCGGACAGCGACCACCGCATCTTCTACGACCCGCAGCAGGACTGCGAGGACGAGGACGAATCGGATTGCTGCGAGGAACATTCGTGTTCCTGCGGTCATGAACACCACGACGGTTGCTGTGGTCACGAGCATCACGACGGTTGCTGTGGTCACGAGCATCACGACGGTTGCTGTGGTCACGAGTATCACGACGGCTGCTGCAAGAAATCCTAACCTAGATACGAAAAAACCTGAGAACAGAATTCTGTTCTCAGGTTTTTTTATGTTCATCGCAATCGCACCGACGGCTTACTCTCTTACCGAATCGAGCGGCTGATACCGCTCCATGATTTGCTGGGCCACCCGAATCCCGTCCACCGCCGCGCTGACGATGCCTCCGGCATAGCCGGCACCCTCTCCGCAGGGATACAGCCCGTCCACTCCCAGCGCCTGAAGGCTGTCCGGATTGCGGGTCATCCGCACCGGCGAGGAGGTTCTGGTTTCGATGCCTGTGATGATGGCATCGGCATCGGCAAAGCCCGGCAGCTTGCACTCAAAGCGGCGCATCCCCTGCTCGAGCATCCGATTCACCTGCTCCGGGAACGCGCTGTGCAAATCGGCCTCCCGAACTCCGCAGGAGAAGGTCGGCTGGGTTTTGGGGCGGGACAGGTCCGGACTGCTGCCGTCCAAAAAGCTGCTGACCGATTGGGCAGGTGCACGATAATCGCTGCCGCCCAGCCGGAAGGCGGTGCGCTCCAGCTGGCGCTGGAAGGCAATTCCATCCAGAACACCGCTGCCGAAATCCGCTGCATCGACCGAAACGACCAGCGCAGAATTGGCATTTTCGCCGTCACGGGCGTGCTCGCTCATTCCGTTGGTGACCACCGTATCCTCCTCGGAGGAGGAAGCCACCACAAAACCGCCCGGACACATACAGAAGGTGTAGACTCCGCGCTGCTGTTCGTCCCTCCACGAGAGCTGGTACTCCCCCTTCGGCAGTGCCGGATGACCCGCCCAGCGTCCATACAGGCCGCGGTCAATCACCTGCTGTCTCTGCTCGATTCTGACACCGACCGAAAACGGCTTTGGCTCCAGAAAAATCTGCTTGCCTGCCAGCATTTCAAAGGTGTCTCGCGCGCTGTGGCCGATTGCCAGAATCAGCGCCTGCACCGGAATCTCCCCTTCGGTCGTGCGAATCGAGGAAACCCGTCCCTGTGAGAGGACCACATCCTCCAATCTGGTGAGGAAGTGCACCTGACCGCCCAGCCGAATGATTTCGTTGCGGATATTTTTGACCACATCCCGCAGCAGGTCGGTGCCCACATGAGGCTTTTGCTGATAGCGAATCTCCTGCGGAGCGCCGTGCCGAATCATCTCCTCCAGAACAAAGCTACATCTGGGGTCATTGATTCGGGTGGTCAGCTTGCCGTCCGAAAAGGTTCCGGCTCCGCCCTCTCCAAACTGGACATTGGTCTGTGGGTCCAGCTGCCGTCCGTCCCAGAAGCCACGAACCGCTTGCACCCGGCGGTCCACATCGGCTCCCCGCTCGAGGATGATGGGACGATAGCCCATCCGCGCGAGGGCAAGTCCCGCAAACATACCGGCCGGGCCAAAGCCGACAATCACCGGCGGATGCTCGAGCCTGTCACTGCCTGTCTGGAAGGTGGTGGGAAGATTGTGCTGAATCTTGACCTGCTCCCCTGCACGGCTGTTTCGGGTGCGGCGCACAACCTCCTCCTCCCGGGCAGTCAGCTGCTCCGGAGACAGGGAGTGGGTGCCTTTCAGCTCAAAGCCCACCGAGCTGACCAGATAAATCTGCTCCTGCCGACGGGCATCGATGCTGCTTTTCACCAGATAGGTCTGCTCGACCTCGTCCCGATGCAGACGGGCTGTTTTCAGTGCCGCCGCAAAAATCCGATTTTGGTCAGGGCCCGACTCCAGCGGTGTTTTGATCTGGGAAACGATAATTGCCATAGGGGACCACCTTTCTGTATTTCATGGGAGGACAGGAACAGGAGACCCCAGCCCTCTGCCGTGGTCTCCTGTCTGTCGGTTATGATTCTTTCTGTTCTGTTGCATCCGTTGGGGTTTCGGTTGCGCCTTCCCCGGTCTGTGCATCGGTCGATTCTTCGGTTTGGGTTTCCTCCGACTGTGTCGGTGCGCCGACCGTAATTTCCTGAATCAGGACAATCGCCTTATAGTCTCCGACTGCCCAGACCAGACCCTTCTTCGGAATCGAAATCTTGACCGGAAGCTCTACCTGACCCGAATCGATGCTCGAGCTTTCCTTGAGGTCGATGGTCGCCACAATGTCTCCTGCCAGCAGGCTCTCCACGATTGTCTGCGGGCCAATCACCTGCACATTGGTAATCTGCGGTGTGGTTGCCTTTGCCTCATATCCCAGCGGAGCATTTTCCACCACGATATTCTCGACATTAAATCCCTTCTTGACCATTCCCCCAGAGTTAAACTGAACCAGAATATTCTGGATGTTGTTGGTATTGACAAAGCCGGTCGGGAGCTTGACCTCGAATGACTCGGTGTCTCCGATGTCCAGCGACTTAATATCGATCTGGCCCAGCGGAACCTCCTTGTATTTGTCGATTGCCTCTGCCGGTCCGGCAACCTCGATTTCATCGTTGGACAGCTGGAAGTCCAGTCGATCTACCGGGAAGCCATCCGGAACATTGAGGAAGCCCAGCGTAACCGGCACTACCTTCTTCTTCAAAATCGGGATTGTGACCCTTGCCTCGGTCACGCTGCTGGTCACATATTTTAAATCCAGCTCGTTGCCGTCCACATCCAAGAACTTCAGCGGCAGGGTTTCGTTGTAGCTGCTGGTCAGCTCCTGATTGATTTCCTTTTCCACCACGCACTGGCTGATGCGGGAGATATCCTCCGCAGGGCCGGTCAGCTCGACATTGATTGGGCTGACGCTGACAGCACGAATCAGATAGCTGTCCGCCGGTGCGCTGTATCCGGAAAGCTTCGCCCGGATATCCAGCGTCTTGGTCTGGAGGCTGTCAAACTTCAGCTGGATGCTTGCCGGGGAGATTTCCTTCACCGTCACCTGTTTGGTGCCGTCCCGAATCTCGCCCTTGAGCGACACGGTATGAACGCCCGCCGTCGTAACCCGAGAGATATCCGGGTAGACCCTCAGGTCCGCCGCCTCCAGGTTGCCGATGTCGTAAACTCGACCCTCCACCCGCACCGAAACCTTTGGCTGTTCGGTGGAAATGGTGCTGAGTCCCAACTTGCCAATTGATTCGTCTACATCCTGCATATCGATGGCAACGCCTGTTATGGTTTTGCCCTTGGTGTCGTTGCTGTCAAGCGATACTGCCAGCCACGCGATAAAAGCCACCACAATGGAGAGAACCACCAGAAAGGTGCGGTTATCAAAAATAGACTGTTTTTTCATCCTTGTTCATCATCCTTTCCACAGCCGGCAAAATCCTGCCACAGATCAGCGCTTGACGCGGCGCAGCAGCGCCTTAACCGTTCCCTCGCGCGATTTTTCTCCTTCGGACTTGTGCAGAATTTCATGCCGCAGGCGATTCTCCAGCTGTGGGATCGTGAAGTTTCGCTCGATGACTCCGGCCTGTGCCACCGAGATGGTTCCTGTCTCCTCCGAGACCACCACGATGACCGCATCGGAGTTTTCGCTCATACCCAAGGCCGCACGATGACGGGTGCCCATCTCCTTGCTGATGGTGTAGTTCTGGCTCAGGGGCAAAAAGCAACCCGAGGCAAAAATCCTGCCATCGCGGATAATCATAGCGCCGTCATGCAGCGGAGTATTGACAAAGAACAGGTTTCCAATCAGCTCATCGGACGGGGTGGCATCGACGATGGTTCCCGTCTTGATGATCTCGCCCAGCTTTGTCTCCCGTTCAAAGACAATCAGCGCGCCTGTCTTGGTCTTGGAAAGATGCTCGCAGGCATGGGCAATCACCGAAATCGATTCACTCCAAACACCGGCAAGCTCGCTGTCCTTCTCCTGCGAGGATTGGAAGATGTTGAGCTTGCCCAGCTTGGTCTGCGCCACGTGCTCCAGCATCCGGCGCAGCTCCGGCTGAAAGATGATGACCAGGGTCAGGACACCGGTGGCCACCACATTCTGCATGATGAACTTGATTGTTTTCATGTTCAGATTGTAGGCTATAAGATACAACAGAGACAATGCGACCAAGCCTTTGGTCAACTGCATCGCTCTGGTTTCGCGGATGAGCTTGATCACCTGATAGATCAGCACCGCAACGATCGCAATATCCAGGATATCCCAGATTCCGATAGCACGAATCGTACCAACGATTTGGTTCCACTCACTTACCATTCTCATCATCCTTTTTGCTTGGCATAGTCGTTCCGGACTGCCTGTCCGCATCCCTGCCGCAGCGACCGGTTCAACAGCTGTTTAAGCTGTTTTGTCGCTGCACGACCGTTTCCTTTATTTTAGCATATTCGCAGGAACAATCCAACCGCTCCTTCAAATTTTTTTCCCGTTTCTTTGCCGCCGCAGAATATCCGCAACAGCCCTGCAAAAGGCATCCGCCTCCTGCTGTGTATTAAAGGCACCCAGACTGACCCGAACCGTCCCGTCGCGGTAGGTTCCCATCTTGCGGTGTGCCAGCGCCGCACAGTGAAAGCCTGCTCTCACTGCAATTCCATAGTCATTGAGCAGAGCGGCGGTCTGCTCGCTGCCAAGGCCCTGTAGCTGAAAGGCAATCAGCGGCAAATTTTTTCCGATTTGCGGTTCATCGGAATACAGCTGCACTCCGGGGATGGCGCTCAGATTGCGGTACAATCTGCGGCACAGCTGCATCTCCGCCTGATAAAGCCGCTGCGGTGTCTTTGTGCGGACAAAGTCGATTCCCTTGCCCAACCCGATGATTCCCGAGGTATTCACCGTTCCGCTTTCCAAACGGTCCGGCAGGAAGTCCGGCATCTCCGCCTCCATCGAAAAGCTGCCGGTTCCTCCCTCGCAGAGCGGGTCGGGAATCGGCTTGCCGTTGACAATCAGAATCCCCGTTCCGGCAGGGCCGTACAGCCCTTTGTGACCGGGCAGACACAGGTAGTCGATGGGCAGATGCCGCAGGTCGATGTCCAGCAGTCCTGCGGTCTGCGCCGCATCCACCAGCATCAAAACGCCGCGGCGGTGTGCCATCACGCCGATTTTCCCGACCGGCACACAGTACCCAAAAACATTAGAGCCCTGCGTGCAGGCAATCAGCCGGGTATTGTGCCGAATCAAATGCTCGAAATTCCAGACCGTCTGCTCGTCGCAGTCCACCACCTGTGCAATATCATAATCAATAACACCCTGACGGCACAGCGCATCCACCACCCGATAGACCGCATTGTGCTCCAAGTCGGAGATGATGACATGGTCGCCCGGACGAACCAAGCCCTTGATTGCCGTGTTGATGGACTCGGTGCAGTTTTTGGTAAAGACCACCTGCTCGGGCTGACACCCAAACAGGGACGCGGCGCTCTCCCGGCATCGGTAGATTTTGCGCGCAGTCTGAATCGACAGGTCGTGTCCGCTGCGTCCGGGATTCGCCCCGTCATAGAGCAAGGCCCTCTGCACCCCCTGCACCACGCAGGCAGGCTTTGGAAAGGTTGTGGCGGCATTGTCAAAATAAATCACTGCTCGCCGCCCCCTTCCGATGCTTCCGAGGATGCCAGCCGAATCCCATGCTCCAAGAGGAGCTGACGCGCCTGCCGGGCATCTCCCTTCACCGTCAGCTGATAGCCGCAACCGCGTCGGGACGGGTTGTGGTCCCGGCTCGCCCATGCTGTATATCCATACCGCTCCAGCAGCCGCTGACCTCTAAGGGCATAGGTCAGCGAGCTGACCGAAAAGGCGGTCGTGTTGGTATTGCTGTTCAAAGCGATTCCCCCTTTGATGATTCTTCCTCATCATTGTATGCAGGGGGTCGCCCGATTGTCCTCAGCGGGTCAGCAGGCAGACGCAGTGTGCGCTCATCCCTTCGCCCGTCCCGGTAAAGCCCAGCTTCTCCTCGGTCGTCGCCTTGACATTGACCTGATCTGCCTGCACCTTGCAGACTGCGGCGATTCGCTCCTGCATCAGCGGGATATATTCCTTGAGCTTCGGCTGTTGTGCAATCACTGTGCAGTCCAGATTGCCGATTTGATAGCCCTGCTCCTCCACCAGTCTCACGACCTCGCGAAGCAGGAGCATACTGTCCGCTCCGGCATAGTTCGGGTCGGTATCCGGAAAATGCTTTCCGATATCTCCCAGCGCCGCCGCTCCCAAGATGGCATCCATCACGGCATGAACCAGCACATCCGCATCGGAATGTCCCAGAAGTCCCTTCTGCCACGGGATTTCCACCCCGCCCAGAATCAGCTTGCGACCCTCCACCAGACGGTGGACATCATATCCGTGACCAATCCGCATCAGCGGCATCCTCTGTTTTTCCTGCTCCATCCTCGGTGCTTCTCCTTCCATCGATTCTGCAATCGCCTGCGCAATCACGATATCCTCCGGCGTGGTAATTTTGATATTGCGGTAGTCTCCTTGTGCCAGCCAGACTCGATGCCCCAAGTGCTCCATCAGCTGGCAGTCATCGGTAAAAT
This sequence comes from uncultured Oscillospiraceae bacterium, assembly GCA_900547015.1. Classification (GTDB taxonomy): domain Bacteria; phylum Bacillota; class Clostridia; order Oscillospirales; family Ruminococcaceae; genus Negativibacillus. Next base: position 8,054 of record URFD01000033.1, read on the forward strand.
CCAGACCCTCGGCCTGTGCCTGTTCTGCCGCACGGCGGTACAGCTGCGCGTGAAAAATCTGCGGAGTCTGGGTCAGATACAGCCGACTGCGGTCCGGCGTTGCTGCAATCGAGCCGTCGTCCGCCGCCTGCTTGATGGTGTCCTTCACCGGAACAGCCGCCGTTGCTGCCTGATACTCCACCGCACTTTGCAGACAGCGGTCGATGAGCTGTCGGTCTGCAAAGGGTCTTGCACCATCGTGGATGACAACATATTCCACCTGTTCGGACAGACAGCCGACCCCGTTGAGAACCGACTGCTGACGGGTATCTCCTCCCGCTGTCAGACAAAAATCCGGCAGGCGATATTCCTGCTTCCAGCCTTCGAGCTGCTCAAACAGCTCCGGTCGGGCAACCACCACCATCTCCCGAATTTCCGGAATCGCCGCCAGCGCCCGAATCGAGCGCACCAGCACCGGAACCCCATCGATTTTCAGGATTTGCTTGTTGACACCCTGCATCCGCTGTGCCATGCCTCCTGCGGCAATCACCGCACCTGCATAAACCTGATTCATTTTTCCCATCCTTTCCCCTTGTGAGGATAGCATTTCTTTCTTTTGATTTATCTCTATTTTTGTAAAATATTTGAAAACAGAAAAGCAGGCTCCAGTCCTGCCGGAGCCTGCCAAACCGCATTATCCGAACAGCATATCCTTTCCACTGTGCAGATAGACGCTGAGCACCAGCCCGATTGCCAGATACAGCGTTCCCGTCGAGGTGCCGCCTGCCGACAAAAATGGGAGGGTGACGCCGATGACCGGCATGACGCCCAGATTCATACCGATATTGATGGTGATTTGAACCGCAAACATGGCAAAGACACCCACGCAGATGAAGCGTCCCAAATCATCCTTGGCACGCAGCCCGTTGCTCAGGATACGCAGGCACAAAAATCCCAGCGCCGCCAGCACCGCCAGACACCCGATAAAGCCGACCGCTTCCCCGATGTAGGAGAAGATGGAGTCGTTGTACACCTCCGGCACATAGCGGAACTGTCCGGTTTCCATAAAGATGCCGTTGCCCCAAACCCCGCCGTTGCCAATAGCGATGATGCCGCGGTCCTGCTGCCATCGGATGGACTCGTCCACCATCTCCGGATGCAGGATGGCAAGGATTCGGTTTTTCTTGTCGTCGTCCAAAATATAGTTCCACACCACCAGCGTGACCGGCGGAATCATCGCCGCACCCGGCAGGATGTATTTCCACGAAAGCCCCGCTACAAACAGCATACTCAAAAAGATGATTGCCATGACAAGCCCTGTGCCGTCGTCTCCCTGTAGGTGGATGATGGCGCACGGCAGCAGTCCGTGCAGGCACAGCGGAATCAGCTGTTTGAGCTCATTCATGTGGTCCTTGACCTTGGACAGGTGATAGGCAAAGGTGATGATAAAGGAAATCTTGAGCAGCTCGGACGGCTGAAAGCTCATGGAGGTAAAGGGGATGGGCAGCCATGCCTTGTCATCGACATAATCCAGACGCTGGATTCCGAACGGAAATACCAGAAGCGACAGACCATAGCAAACCGCACTGTGCAGCTTCCACATCCGCGCCATCGAGTGATAATCCAGATTGGACATCCCGATTGCCGCGGCAAGCCCGCACAGCGCCATGGCAGGCTGCACCAGAACGGTGTTGATTCTGCCAATCTCCCCGTTGAGATACAGGCTGTAAATCAGCAGGGTGCTGAACACGGACAGGGAAATACAGCAAACCAGCAGCAGCCGGTCAGTCTCCCTGATATATCTGCCCACGGTAGAACAAACTGTTTTGATCATGATTGAAAAAAGCCTTTCTTTGTTGAAATCTGTGGAAAAACCCACTGCAAGACCTTCTTATTATATTATGAATCCCGGCACGATTCAACCGCAAATCCATGAATATTGTCAAAGTTTTTCCGTTCCCTTCTCTCCGGCTAGTTTTCCTGTCAAAAAAATAACCGGCAAAGATTCAGACTGTCCCTCTTTCGTCATCGGGAAAATTATGATATACTAAAAATGCGAATTGTATGACCCTGCTTTCTGAGAGGTCATACCTCTGCGGCAGGTACCTGTTCTCACACAGCTGTCCTGTCACTCTGTTTTTTTGTTTCCCGGCAGGATTCTTGCGAAACATCCGCGCCGGGACACAGTATTATTTTTTGGGAGGAATGAACCATGCTTACAGACATCGAAATCGCGCAGCAGTGCAAGATGAAACCCATCACTGAAATCGCTGCCCAGTTGGGCATCCAGCCTCAGGAGCTGGAACCATACGGCCACTACAAGGCAAAGGTCTCTGATGAGCTGGCTGACCGCCTGGCTGACCGTCCAAACGGCAAGCTGGTGCTGGTCACTGCAATCAACCCAACCCCTGCCGGCGAAGGCAAGACCACCACAACCGTTGGTCTGGGTCAGGCGATGCAGAAAATCGGCAAAAATGCCATCATCGCTCTGCGTGAGCCTTCCCTCGGCCCGGTATTCGGCATCAAAGGCGGCGCTGCCGGCGGCGGCTTTGCACAGGTTGTTCCAATGGAGGACATCAACCTGCACTTCACCGGCGATATGCACGCCATCACCGCAGCCAACAACCTGCTCTGTGCCATTCTGGACAACTCCCTGCAACAGGGCAACCCGCTGAACATCGACCCTCGCCGCGTGATGTTCAAGCGCTGCATGGACATGAATGACCGTTCGCTTCGTTTCATCAATGTCGGTCTGGGCGGCAAAGCCAACGGCGTTCCCCGTGAGGACAACTTCCAGATTACCGTTGCCAGCGAGGTTATGGCAATTCTCTGTCTGGCTGCTGACATCGATGACCTCAAGGAGCGTCTGGGCAACATTCTGGTTGCTTACACCTATGACAACCAGCCGGTTTATGCCAAGGACCTGAAGGTCAACGGCTCGATGGCGGTCCTGCTCAAGGATGCAATCAAGCCAAATCTGGTGCAGACTCTGGAAAACACCCCTGCTCTGATGCACGGCGGCCCATTCGCCAATATTGCACACGGCTGCAACTCGGTGCGTGCGACCAAGCTCGCACTCAAGCTCGCTGACTACACCATCACCGAGGCAGGCTTCGGCTCCGACCTCGGCGCTGAAAAATTCCTCGACATCAAGTGCCGCTATGCCGGACTGGCTCCATCCGCAATCGTTGTGGTTGCCACCCTGCGCGCACTCAAATACAACGGCGGCGTACCAAAGGCTGATACTGCCAAAACAAATGTCGAAGCAGTCAAGGCCGGTCTGTGCAATCTGGCTGCTCATGTTGAAAACATGAAGAAATTCGGCGTTCCGGTCGTTGTTGCCATCAACCACTTCCTCACCGATGCCGACGAGGAAATCGAGGTTCTGGAAAACTACTGCCGCGAAAACGACGTTGAGTTTGCTCTCTCCGATGTCTTTGCCAAGGGCGGCGAAGGCGGCATCGAGCTGGCTCATAAGGTCGTAAAGGCCTGCGAAAAACCTGCAAACTTTGCTCCAATCTACGACACCGCTCTGCCAATCAAGGAGAAGATTGAAACCATCGCCAAGACCATTTACGGTGCTGACGGTGTGACCTACTCCTCCGAAGCCAACAAGGCCATCGCAGAAATCGAGAAGCTCGGCAAGGACAAGCTGCCGATCTGTATGGCAAAAACCCAGTACTCTCTCTCGGACGACGCTGCCAAGCTGGGCCGTCCGACCGGATTTAAAATCAATGTCCGCGACGTCAAGCTGTCTGCCGGCGCCGGATTCATCGTTGCTCTTGCCGGCACCATCATGACCATGCCGGGTCTGGGCAAAGACCCCGCTGCTTACCGCATCGACATCGATGCCGACGGCAACATTCAGGGCCTGTTCTAAATCCAGTTTTTTCTTTGAGGGAGACCTTCCGTCCGGAGGGTCTCCCTTCAGGATATTTTCCGGCACAAAGAAGGTCTTTGTGCCCGTTATGTTAGATTTTCCGATCTGCGGAGGGATCCCCTTTGAAACAATATCTCAGTCACAGTACCGAAGAAACAGAACAAATCGCTGCCGATTTTGCCGCCGGGCTGCACAGCGGCGATGTGATTGCCTATCGCGGCCCGATGGGAGCCGGCAAAACTGCCTTCACCCGAGGGCTCTGCCGGGGACTTGGGCTTGCGGACCATGTCTCCAGCCCTACCTTTGCGCTGGTGCATCAATATGGAAACGGCAGTCGTGCCCTGTATCACTTCGATATGTATCGGGTCGAAACCTTTGACGACCTGTATTCCACCGGATTTTTTGATTATCTGGATTACGGCGGCATCCTCGCCATCGAATGGAGCGAAAACATCGAGGCGGTCCTGCCCGAAAACACCATCACGGTTGAAATCCGAAAGGTGGAAGCCGACCCGGATGCCCGCGAAATTTTGATTTTCACACCTTCTGAAAGGGGATTTTCGTCTTGATTATCTTTGCCATGGATACCTCGGCAGCTGCTGCATCCTGCGCTCTGCTGGAGGATGACCGCCCGATTGCCCAGTTTTATACCGACGCGCACCTGACCCACAGCCAGACCATCATGCCGATGGTGGAGTCGCTGTTCTCGTGCAGCCAGCTGGCAACCTCGGATGTGGACCTCTTTGCCGTCTCGGTCGGCCCCGGCTCCTTCACCGGTCTGCGGATCGGTGTCGCTGCCGTCAAGGGAATGGCACAGGTGCTGGACAAGCCCTGCGCTCCGGTTTCCGCTTTGGAGGGCCTTGCCTTCAATCTCAGCGACCGAACCGGCATCCTCTGCCCTGCTCTGGATGCACGCTGCGGTCAGGTCTATACTGCGTGGTTTGATGCGGACCATGGAATGAAGCGTCTGCACGAGGACTGCGCGCTGATGACAGAGGATTTGTGCCACCAGCTGGCAGCCCTGCCGCCGGAATTGCCCATTACCCTGCTCGGGGATGGCGCTCATCTGGTTCTGAGCCGGATGGAAGAGCTGTACCCGCAGCGCCGTCTGCTGTTGCCCGGAAAGCACCTGCTGCTCCAGCACGCACACGGAGTCGGACTTGCCGCTCTGCACGGCATCCAAAACGGCACCCTGCAAACGGTCAGCCCGCAGCAGCTGGTACCGGTCTACCTCAAGCTCCCACAGGCACAGCGGGAGCTGCAAATGAAACTCTCGCTCAAAAAGACAGAACAATAATAAATGGATTTACAGGAGGATACTACTATGCTCGTAATTGGTTGTGACCACGGAGGCTTCCTGCTCAAGCAAGAAATCATCAAACATCTTCAGCAGCGCGGAACCGAATTTGTTGACGTCGGCTGCTACGACGAAAACTCGGTGGACTATCCGGATGTTGCCAAAGCTGCCTGCGACAAAATTGTCAGCGGCGAATGTGAAAACGGCATCCTGATCTGCGGCACCGGCATCGGCATTTCCATGGCTGCCAACAAGGTCAAGGGAATCCGCGCAGCCTGCTGCTCCGACTGCTTCAGCGCAAAATTCACCCGTCTGCACAATGATGCCAATGTTCTCTGCTTCGGTGGCCGTGTTGTTGGCGCAGGTCTTGCCTGCATGATGGTTGACGCTTTCCTCGACACTGCTTTTGAGGGCGGACGCCACCAGCGCAGAGTGGACAAGATTCTGGCTCTGGAAGAAAATTTTGGCAAATAAACCAATTTCTTGGTGAGATTTCAGTAAATTGCCGATTTTCCGTTTTTGTCAAAAAATATGCAAAAAAACATTTTCTTATTTCCCCGTTTGTTGTAAAATAGAAGTATAGGCAAACTGCCTGTCTGCGCCGCCGGAATCCAGCCGCGGCGTCATCTTCATTCTATATTATAAACGAAAGGATTCGATTATTATGACTCCTATGATTTTTGACCACCCACTGATTCAGCACAAAATCTCCCTGCTCCGCAACAAGAACACCGGTTCCAAGGAGTTCCGTGAGCTGGTCAGCGAGGTTTCCATGCTGATGTGCTACGAAGCAACCCGCGACCTGCCACTCAAAGAGATTGAAATCGAAACTCCAATCGCTCTGGCAAAGACCAAAGTGATTGCAGGCAGAAAGCTGGCTTTCGTTCCGATTCTGCGTGCAGGCATCGGTATGCTCGACGGCGTTCTCTCGATGGTTCCGGCTGCAAAGGTCGGCCACATCGGTCTGTATCGTGACCCACAGACTCTGGAGCCTGTCAAATATTACTGCAAGCTGCCGTCCGACATCAACGAGCGTGAGGTCATCGTTCTTGACCCAATGCTGGCAACCGGCGGTTCCGCTGCTGCTGCAATCAAGATGCTCAAGGACAGCGGTGCAACCAACCTGAAATTCATGTGCATCATCGCAGCTCCGGAAGGTCTGAAGGCTCTGACCGAAGCACATCCTGACGTTCAGGTTTACTGCGGCGCTCTGGATGAGAAGCTCAACGATGACAAATACATCGTTCCGGGTCTGGGCGACTGCGGCGACCGTATCTTCGGCACCAAGTAATCTGCCTGATTCCAAAATTTCTTACGAATCAATAAAAGCA
>URFD01000034.1 GCA_900547015.1 uncultured Oscillospiraceae bacterium
AGGAGAACGAATGACATTTTCCCTCTTTGGTGCCATGAAGATGATATAATGATGGGAAGAACTATGGCATGAAGGGGATGCCATGCGAAATCCGAAAGGAGATCTTTTTAAGGAGGAATCGATATGACCCAAATGGAAAACAAGAAGAGAAGCATTCTGCCGCTGATTACTGCTGCATTGGCTTTGGCCGGTGCTGCGGCTTCGATTGCGTTGCTGTATACAAAAGTCGCTTCCACCCTGTCGAAGCTTGACCAGGTTTTGGACATTTACCTCACCCAGCATGAGCAGCACGAAGAGGAAAAACGCAAGGAGCGTCTGCGCCATGACTATGACGGGGACGGAAATATCTCCATTTAATTGAGAAAAAAGGGTTTGCCGAAGGAGGGCGGATTGTCCGATGGTGCAAAAGCTCTTGGATAAAACCGCTAAAAAAAACTTGATTTTTCTGCGAGGTTTGACATATCAGCACTAGACAGCGCAGAAAAAATTGAGTATACTTATTTTAAAAGAAAATGAGCAACATCCTAAGAGCAATTCCTTTAAGACGGTCCCGTGAGGCTGGCAAGGTAGGTTTGATAGGGTAACCATATCCCAAGGTGCATCCTCATGATGGGGGCTTTGGAGGCCGGAGCGTTCCGGCAGAAAAAATTCGGAGAGGGTTTTCTCTCGATTTTTTCGGAATATTTGGTGACAACCTGCTGTCTGCTGCCGGAAAGGGCACAGGCAGCTTTTTTATGCCCGAGTCCTGAAAAACAGCGAGGATAACACTGCCGGAGGAGGATATGGTATGCTGGTGGAAAAAACACAGATCATGGATCAGAAAGCCATGTCGAGAGCAATTACCAGAATTTCGTTTGAAATCATCGAACACAACAAGGGTGCGGGAAATCTGTGCATCATCGGCATCGTTTCCCGCGGAGCCCAGCTGGCCCAGCGAATCGCCAAAAAAATCTCGGAGCTGGAGGGTACGGTGGTGGAGGTCGGTTATTTGGATGTGACGCCGTACCGCGACGACAAAAAGCTGGATGCCGGTCTGGTTGACCGGACCGACCTGCCGTTTTCGATTGAGGGCAAACAGATCATTCTGGTGGATGATGTGATTTATACCGGGCGTACAGTGCGTGCCGCGATGGATGCCATCCTGCAAAGAGGACGAGCCAAGAGTATTCAGCTGGCTGCCCTGATTGACAGAGGGCATCGGGAACTGCCGATTCGGGCAGATTATGTGGGAAAAAACCTGCCGACCTCCCGCGACGAATTTGTTCGGGTGTCGGTTCAGGAGCGGGACGGCGAAGATCAGGTTGCCATCTGCATCGAGATGCCGGACCCAAAGGATCATCAGCAGTAAAAAATGATGGAAAGAAGGGATTCGAGTGGAAAAGCTTTTGATTACCAACGCAAGGATTCTGGACCCTTCCTGCCAGCCGCCGCTTGACTTTGTCGGCGATATTTTGGTAGAGGACCAGAGAATTGCCAAGGTGGGAGCAGGGTTTTCGGAACAGAAGATTGCACAGGGAGCGCAGGTCATCGATGCCTCCGGTCTGTGTGCGGCGCCGGGATTTTTGGATATCCATGTTCATCTTCGCGACCCGGGCTTTACCCACAAGGAGGACATCCTGACCGGCTGTCATGCGGCAGCGGCAGGAGGGGTGACCGGTGTCTGCTGTATGCCGAACACCAAGCCGGTTACCGACAGCGAAGAGGTACTGGCCTATATTCTGGAAAAAGCAAAGGATGCCTCGGCAAGGGTCTACCCAATCGCTTCCATCACCAAGGGAATGCAGGGTCAGGAGCTTAACGATATTGCAGCTCTGCACGCCTGCGGAGCGGTTGCAGTCAGCGATGACGGCCGTCCGGTGGAAAGCGGAGGCATGATGCTGCGGGCGCTCAAGGCGGCAGCTGCTGCGGGAGTTCCAGTCATCAGCCACTGTGAGGATTTGAGCATCATCGACGGCGGTATCATCAACGAGGGCAGAATCTCCCGGACACTGGGAGTCAAGGGAATGGACCGCGCCAGCGAGGACAGCATCACAGCGCGGGAAATCGTGCTGGCAGAAAGCTCCGATACCGCCATTCATATCGCCCATGTCAGCACCAAGGGTTCGGTTCAACTGATTCGGGAGGCAAAGGAACGGGGAGTCAAGGTCACCTGCGAGACCGCTCCTCACTACATGATGATGACCGATGGACTGCTGCTGAGCCGGGACGCCAATTTCCGGATGAATCCGCCGCTGCGTGAGCAGGAGGACTGCGAGGCAATCGTGACAGGTGTTCTGGATGGAACCATCGATGCCATCGTGACCGACCATGCACCGCACGCTCCGGAGGAAAAGGCAGACTTCCGCACCGCACCAAACGGAATCGTAGGACTGGAAACCAGCTTTGCTGCTGCCTGCACCGTTCTGGTTCATCAGTGCGGCATGAGTCTGGTGGAGCTGGTGCGCCTGATGAGCACCAATCCGGCTAACCTGATGCGCCTGCCGGGCGGTACACTCAGAGAGGGCAGCTTGGCGGACATCGTTCTGTTCGACCCGGACAAAACTTGGACGGTGGATGCAAAGGAATTTTCCAGCAAGAGCCGGAATACCCCGTTTGATGGTCTGGAGCTGACCGGCAAGGTCGTCAGAACCATCCTGGGCGGAAAAATAGTATTTGAATCTCAAAACGCATAGAGCAAATTTAAGATAGATGGAGGAACCAAACGATGAAAAAACTGATTGAAAAGATAGCACAGATGCAAAACCCAAGCGTAGTCGGCCTGGACTCCCTGCTGGATTACATCCCACAGCACATCAAGGATGAAAAATTCGAGCAGTACGGCAACACCTTCGACGCCGCTGCACAGGCTATCCTCGAGTACAACAAGGCCATCATCGATGAAATCTGCGACATCGTGCCGGCAATCAAGCCACAGGCTGCTTACTATGAGCTGTACAGCTGGCAGGGAATGTGGGCTCTGTGCGAGACGGTTAAATATGCTCAGGAGAAGGGCATGGTCGTCATCATGGACGGCAAGAGAAACGACATCGGCTCCACCATGCAGGCATACGCAAAGGCACATCTGGGCGTTACCGACCTCAACGGCGAAGCTGCTTCCGCGTTCGGCTCGGATATGCTCACCGTCAACGGCTATCTGGGCTCGGACGGCATCGAGCCTCTGCTGCCGATTTGCGATGAAAAGGACAGAGGAATCTTCGTTCTGGTCAAAACCTCCAATCCGTCTTCCGGCGAGCTTCAGGACCAGAAGATTGGCGATAAGAGCATCTATGAGACCATGGGCGGAATGTGCGAACAGTGGGGCAGCAAGACCGAAAACCACTACGGCTATTCCAGAGTCGGCGCAGTTGTCGGCGCAACCTATCCGGAGCAGCTGGCAGAGATGCGCCAGAAGATGCCGCACACCTTCTTCCTGGTTCCGGGCTACGGAGCACAGGGCGGCGGTGCAAAGGATGTAGCAGGTGCGTTTGATGCAAACGGACTGGGTGCAGTGGTCAACTCCTCCCGTACGATTCTGACCGCATGGAAGAAGGCAGGAACCGACGGACACGATTTTGCACAGCAGGCAAGAAAAGCAGCGCTGGCAATGAAAGAGGACATTATGAGCGTAGTTGGAAAAATTACGCTGTAAAAAAATAGATACAGCAGATGGTAAGGACGGAGGTCACGCATATGGATATTTTTAAAAACGCGCAGAAGGCATGGCTCTTGCTGGAGGATGGAACTCTGTACGAGGGCTATGGACTGGGCAGCGCAGAGGATGCAATCGGGGAACTGGTATTTAATACCAGCGTGGTAGGCTTTCAGGAAATCCTGACAGACCCTGCCAATGCCAACAATATCGTCGTGGAAACATTTCCACTGACCGGCAACTATGGTGTCAACCATGAAAATGACCTGCATGAGAGCATCACAGCAAGAGGATGGATCGTCCGTGAATGGTGTCCTCAGCCTTCCAACTTCCGCTGCGAAGGCCGCATCGACGAATTTTTGGAGAAGAAAAACATCAGCGCAATCTTTGATCTGGACACCCGCGCCATTACCAGAAAGGTTCGGGACGGCGGTGTTCAGAAGGCACTGATCACCAGACAGGACCCACGCAGCGATTTGGATGCAGCACTGGCAAAAATCAAAGCGTGGAAACCGGGCTGCCCTGCATGGGTCGGCTATCAGGACAAGGTCACCTTTGACAAGCTGGACAGCAAGTACAACATCACCATGGTCAACTACGGGATTCGCAACGATGTCATCAAGGCTCTGATGGCAAGAGGATGCAGAGTGACCGTTGTTCCGGCTTCCTACACCGAAAAAGAAATTCTGGAAACTGCTCCGGATGCCGTTGTTCTGTGCGGAGGTGCAGGTCTGGAAGCGCTGCGTACCAACTACTATGAGCAGGCAGAAAATGCCATCGACGGCGCAGAGGAGACCGTTGCAGCGCTGATGCGCTCCGGCACACCGGTATTGGGCATCGATTTCGGCCATCAGCTGATGGCTCTGGCAATGGAAGGCAGCGTGGAAAAGATGCACTGCGGTCACCGCGGAGCAAACTGCCCTGTTACCGAGCTTGCCAGCGGCAGAACCTTTATCACCTCTCAGAACCACGGCTACATTGTCAAGGATATTCCGACAGAGGCTGTTGTCAGCCATCTGAACTCCAACGACAAGACCTGCGAGGGTCTGGAATATCCACAGATGAAGGCGATGTCGGTACAGTTTATCCCGGAATCTGAGATTGGACGGAAAAACTTCGACGGCATCTATGAAAGATTCCTCGGACTGATTGGATAACAGGGTTGTGCAAAAGAATTTCAAGCGGAAGAAAGGTTGATAGATATGCCGTTAAGACAGGATATTAAAAAGGTACTGGTAATCGGCTCCGGTCCAATCATCATCGGACAGGCAGCGGAATTTGACTATGCAGGCACACAGGCCTGCCGCGCACTGAAGGAAGAGGGTCTGGAGGTTGTTCTGGTCAACTCCAACCCGGCAACCATCATGACAGATAAAGCGATGGCAGACCATGTTTATATCGAGCCTCTGACCATCGATGTCGTAAAAAGAATCATCGAGCTGGAAAAGCCGGACAGCGTTCTGTCCACCCTCGGCGGTCAGACCGGTCTGACCTTCTCGATGCAGCTGGCAAAAGAGGGATTCTTGGATTCCCACAATGTCAAGCTCTTGGGCGCAAACCCTCTGACCATCGATAAGGCAGAGGACCGCCAGATGTTTAAGGATACCATGGAAAAAATCGGCGAGCCATGTATCCCTTCCAAGGTTGTCAACACCGTTGAGGACGGCCTTGCATTCATCGACCAGATTCAGTATCCGGTCATCATCCGTCCGGCATTCACCATGGGCGGTACCGGAGGCGGTATCGCATACGATGAGGCAGAGTTCCGCGAGATTGCCGGAAACGGTCTGCGCCTGTCCCCAATCACCCAGATTCTGGTAGAAAAATGTATCTCCGGCTGGAAGGAGATTGAGTTCGAGGTTATCCGCGACTCCAAGGGCAACATCATCACCGTCTGCTCGATGGAAAACGTGGACCCGGTCGGCGTTCACACCGGCGACTCCATCGTAGTAGCACCGGCAGTTACCCTGTCTCCGGCAGAGTTCTCCATGCTGCGCAAGGCTGCTCTGAACATCGTAGAGGAGCTGGGCGTAGAGGGTGGCTGTAACTGTCAGTTCGCGCTGCACCCAACCTCGATGAACTATGCTGTTATCGAGGTAAACCCGCGTGTATCCCGTTCCTCTGCACTGGCTTCCAAGGCAACCGGCTACCCGATTGCAAAGGTTGCAACCAAGATTGCAATCGGCTACACACTGGACGAGATCGTCAATGCGGTTACCGGCAACACCTATGCGTGCTTCGAGCCATCGGTAGACTATCTGGTTGTAAAATTCCCGAAATGGCCATTTGATAAATTTGTATATGCAAAGCGTACCCTCGGTACCCAGATGATGGCAACCGGTGAGGTTATGTCGATTGGCACCTCCTTTGAAAGTGCTATGATGAAGGCAGTCCGCTCGGTAGAGCTGGGTCTGGACAGCTTCAATCTGCCAAAATTTGCAGACAAGAGCAGAGAAGAGCTGCTGGAGCTGCTGCACAACTGCGACGACGAGCGTATCTTCTGCGTCTATGAGGCACTCAAGAAGGGCATCACCCCGGACGAGATTCATGCAATCACCATGATTGACTGCTGGTTCATCAACAAGCTGAACAACCTCAGAGAGATGGAGCAGACTCTGGCAGAGTGCGGTGAGCTCAGCGATGAGCTGTATCTGCGTGCGAAGAAGTTCGGCTATCTGGACAGCACCATCGAGCGCTTCTCCGGCAAGAAGGTTTCCGAGCATCGCAAGGGTGTTTACAAGATGGTAGATACCTGTGCCGCAGAGTACAAGGCACAGACCCCATATTTCTACTCCACCTTCGATGAGGAAAACGAGGCAGAGGAATTTATCAACGAGCGCCAGTCCGACAAGAAGAAAATTCTGGTATTCGGCTCCGGCCCAATCCGAATCGGTCAGGGTATCGAGTTCGACTACTGCTCGGTACACTGCGTCTGGGCTTTGAAGAAGCTCGGCTATGAGGCTGCAATCGCCAACAACAACCCGGAAACTGTTTCCACCGACTTCGATACCGCAGACAGACTGTACTTCGACCCGCTGACCCCAGAGGATGTTGACAGCGTTCTGGAAAGCGAAAAGCCTTGGGGCGTTGTAGTTCAGTTCGGCGGCCAGACCGCAATCAAGCTGACCAAATATCTCTCCGCAAAGGGAGTTCGTATCCTGGGTACCTCTGCTGATTCCATCGACGAGGCTGAGGACCGTGAGCGCTTTGACGAGCTGCTGGGCAGACTGGGCATTCCGCGTCCAAAGGGCGAAACTGTCCTGACCAAGGAGGATGCCGTTGCTGCTGCAAACAAACTGGGCTTCCCGGTTCTGCTGCGTCCATCCTACGTTCTGGGTGGTCAGAATATGATCATCGCACACAGCACCGCAGAGGTTGAGGAGTACATGGACATCATCACCACCCACATGAAGGACAATCTGGTTCTGATTGATAAGTACATGATGGGTAAAGAGGTTGAGGTCGATGCCATCTGCGACGGCGAGGATTACCTGATTCCGGGTATCATGGAGCATATCGAGCGTGCAGGTATCCACTCCGGTGACTCCATCTCGGTTTATCCGGCACAGACCCTCTCCCAGAAAATCAAACGCACCATCATCGACTACACCGGCAAGCTGGCAAGAGAGCTGAAGGTAGTAGGTCTGGTCAATATTCAGTACGTTATTTACAACGATGAGGTTTATGTCATCGAGGTAAACCCGCGTTCCTCCAGAACCATCCCATACATCAGCAAGGTTACCGGCGTTCCAATGGTAGAGATTGCAACCCGCATGATGTTTGGCGAAAAGCTGCGCGACCAGGGCTACGGCATCGGTCTGTATCCGGAAGCAGAGTTCGTTGCAGTCAAGGTTCCGGTATTCAGCTTTGAGAAGCTGCACGATGTAGACACCCTGCTTGGCCCTGAAATGAAGTCCACCGGCGAGGTTCTGGGTATCGCTAAGACCTTCGATGAAGCGCTGTTCAAGGGCTTGGTTGCTGCCGGCTACAAGATGAAGCATGAAGGTGGCGTGCTGGTTACCGTCCGCGATACCGATAAACAGGAAATCGTGCCAATCGTTGAGAAATACGAGAAGCTCGGCTTCAAGATTTATGCGACCGCAGGTACTGCACTGACCCTCAACCAGAACATGATTGCGGCAAACACCGTCCGCAAGATTGAGGAAGAGGAGCCGAATATTATGACTCTGTTCGACCAGGGCAAGATCGACTACATCATCACCACCTCCAAGAAGGGCAGAAAGCCACAGCGTCACTCGGTACAGATGCGCCGCCGTGCGGTTGAGCGTTCTATTGCAACCATGACCGCTCTGGATACTGCCAACGCGCTGGCAAATTCGCTGATGAGCAACCGCACCATCAACGATATCGAGTTGGTTGACATCACCAAGATTTAAGCTGCGGGACTCACTTCCCGTCGGGTCAGGGCTGCCAAACAAGGCAGCCCTGACTTTTTGCTTTTGGTGAAGCATTTTTGAGCTTGATTTCGTTTCAAAAAAAGAGGGTGGCTTCTGTCTGCCGATGCAAAGAAAACTCTGAAAAATCCGGCTGACCTTGGAGGAAAGAGGAAGAACCGAAGCCCTTTTTTGAGGGTTTGTGGATGGGTTGTGTATAAAGTATGAATGGGAGAAATTTAGCACAATTTCATGAAAAACAGCGGCGGCAAAATTGGACTTTTTTAGAATAGTAATAAAAAAAGAAGTGTGATATATTTAACATGGTTAAATAGAAAAAGTGTGTGGGAGTGCTTGACTTTTTTTATGGTCGGTATTATTGTTGCATTAACGCGATAATACAACAGGAGCCCAGAGAAGGAGATTTGAGTATGGCAAAGAAAGGTAAGATAATCGCAGGCAGTTGTGTCGCATTGGCGGCAGTTGTTGCAGGCGTCTATGCGTTCAACGGCGGAATCCACAGCAGCAAGGTGACCGTTGCCACCGAAACCCTGCAGGAGATGAGCCTGAAAAACACCATCAGCCTCACCGGCGTTGTGGAGAGCGAGACAGGCCGCAAGATCTATTCCACCCTGAGCTATCCGGTGGAATTGGTCAATGTCGAGGTGGGCGATGTGGTTCAGGAGGGCGACGTGCTGGCAAAGCTCAAGACCAGCGGACTTGAGCTGGATATTGCCCAGCAGCAGGCGGCGGTCAATGCCAGCAAAAACCAGAGCGCACATCAAATCGAAGTCAGCCGAAAAGCGTATGAAAACGCAAAGGAAAACTACGAAAAGGACCTGAATTCCAGCGCGATTTCTGCCGAGCAGGGAGTGACGCAGGCGGACAACAGCGTGCTTCAGGCAAAATATGGGGTGGACAGCGCAAAGCTTCAGGTGGAAAATGCCGAGGCTGCGGTGCGTAACGCACAGGAAAACTATGTTCTGACCCGAAACCAGCTGGACGGTGCGGTGGATACCGCCGAGAAAGCCCTGCGGGATGCCGAAAGCGCGCTGAGTCAGGCACAGTCCGCCTATAACAGCGCGGTGGCAGAGCAGGCAAACGCGCAGGCGCAGGCAAGGGCCGCACTGGATGAAAAGCAGGAGAAATTCCAGCAGGCCCAGAAGGACTGGGATTTGTTTCTGAGCATCCACCGTCAGGATTATGAGGACGCAAAGGCGGAGCTGGAAGAAGCGCAGAATGCCTACCAGAAGGCTGTAGAGGAAAATGACCCGGATGCTGACAACCTCAAAACGAAGCGGGATGAAGCGGAAGCAAAATATAATGAGGAAAAAGCCAAGCGCGCTCCGGCAAAGCTTGAATACGATAAGGCAGAGCAGGAGTGGGGAATGGCACAGCAGTCCTATCAGGAGGCGATGTCTGCAATCGCATCCACCTCTGCCACAGCCCAGAGCGGTGTCATGTCCGCACAGGGCGGTGTCACCACAGCGCAGGCACAGGTAGAGGCGGCAAAGGATGCCCGCAACGGTGCGACCTTGGCACAGATTGAACAAGGCATCGATACCGCACGCCGCGGCGTTGAAAGCGCAGGAGTGCAGGTGGATGTTGCCAAGACACAGAAAAAGGCGGCAGAGCAGGCAGCAGACCAGGCAAGACAGCAGCAGGATGCCGCCAAAACCAGCATCGAGCAGCAGATTGACAGTCTGAAGGATACGCTGGTGGGCAGCCAGATTTCGGCACAGAGCACCCAGTCGCAGGAAATTGCCATCCAGAAGCTGCAAAACACATTGGATGAGGCCACCATCACCGCACCGGTCTCCGGCGTAGTAACGGCAGTCTACGCTAAGGTCGGCGAACCCGGCAACGGCCTGCTGTTCGTGGTGGAGGACACCGAATCACTGAAGATTAAGACGAAAATCAAAGAATATGATGTTGCCAATGTCAAGGTCGGAATGCCGGTTGTCATCAAGTCGGATGCCACCGGTGACCGCGAGATTGCAGGCGTTGTCACCGAGATTGCTCCGGCAGCGGTGAAAACCGACAATGGCTCGATTCAGTCGGTCAGCAACAATTCCACCGTCGAGTTCGAGGCAGAGGTGCAGGTCAATGAGAAGGACAGCGGCCTTCGCATCGGTATGAATACCCGCATGACGGTTCTGCTGGAGGAGAAGGACAATGTCCTTGGCGTGCCGTATGATTCGATTGTGGAGAAGGCAGACGGCAGCGAGGTTCTGTACGCACTGGAGCCGAAGGGAACCGAGGGCAAGGATGCCGAAATCTACATCGTGCAGGAGGTTCCGGTTACAACCGGACTGGAAACCGATTTCTATGTTGAGGTCTCCGGCGCCGGAGTCACCGACGGCATGAACATCCTCAGCGACCCGCAGAGCGTCACCCCCGGCATGGAGGTCACACCGGATTTCCTGACAGCGGGCAGCTCTGCAACAAAGGATACTGCTGTAGAACAGAAGGCGGAATAAGCAGATGGCAAAAACAATCATCGAGATGAAGGGGATTGTCAAAAAGTTTTACATCGGGCAGCCCAACGAGCTGACCATCCTGAAGGGGATCGATTTGACGGTGGAAGAAGGGGAGTTTGTCTCCATCGTGGGTCAGTCCGGCTCGGGCAAATCGACCCTGATGAATATTATCGGCGCGCTGGACCGCCCCACCGAGGGAGAATACATTCTGGACGGCATCTCCATCAATCAGGCGGGAGATACCCAGCTGTCCGAAATCCGCAACTCCAAGATTGGGTTTGTGTTCCAGACCTTTAACCTGATTCCCCGCACCTCCGCTTTAAAGAATGTGGAGCTGCCCATGCTGTATGCCGGCATCCCCGGCAACCGCCGCACCGCTCGGGCCAAGGAGCTGTTGCAGATGGTGGAGATGGACGACCGCATGAGCCATCTGCCAAACGAGCTGTCCGGCGGACAGAAGCAGCGCGTTGCGATAGCCAGAGCGATGGCAAACGACCCGGCAATCATCCTGGCCGACGAGCCGACCGGTGCGTTGGATTCGGCGACCGGCAGGCTGGTGATGGATTTGTTCCACCGCCTGCACCGGGAACAGGGAAAAACCATCGTGCTGATTACCCACAACCCCGAGCTGGCAGACGAGACCCAGCGGGTGATTACAATTCATGACGGCAGGGTAATCGATGTCCGTCCCGGTCAGGGTCAGCCGCCGCAGGAGGATGCGAAATCATGACACAGCTTTTGGAAAATATCTCGCTGGCTCTTTCCGGCCTGCGTGCAAACAAGATGCGCGCCCTGCTGACCATGCTGGGAATCATCATCGGCATCGGCTCGGTCATCGCCATTGTGATGGTGGGCGATTCGATGACCAACTCGATGACCTCCTCCCTTCAGGAGATGGGAGCCAACAATGTGCAGATTGGGCTTCAGCAGCGGGACTCGGAAACCGGCACCAGCTACAGCGTCTCGATGGATGAGGAGGACCTCATCTCCAACAGCATGATTGAGGCCTTCCAGCAGGACTATGCGGATGTGGTGGAGGCTGTCAGCGTGCAGGAGGGCATGGGCAGCGGACGGGTCAGCGAAGGCCACCGCTATGCCAATGTGAACCTCATCGGGGTCAACACCGGCTATCAGACCGCCAACCACATCAAGTTGCTCAATGGCCGCTTTATCAGCAGCAAGGATGAAAAGGGCGTCAAGAATGTGGCGGTCGTTTCGGACAAGTTGGTGAGCAATATGTTTGGCCAGAGCAAGGACCCGCTTGGTCAGGAAATCAAGGTTTCGTGCGGAAGGGAGATCTACACCTTCACCATCGTCGGGGTCTACCGCTATCAGCAGAATGCCCTGATGGCGATGATGGGGTCGGCGGCCTCGGAACAGGACTTCATCACCGACCTGTTTATCCCGATTGAAACGATGTGGAAGCTGACCGATTCCGCCGAAGGGTACTACTCTATCAATGCCATGACCCGACAGGGCGCGGATTCCCGGCATCTGGCAGGAGAGTTTGAGGATTACTTCAACCGCTACTACACCAGAAACGAAGACTACCGCATTATGGCGGTCAGCTTGGATTCCTTGATTGACCAGTACACCTCCATGATGGGCACCGTCCAGATTGCGATTGCGGTCATCGCCGCCATCTCCTTGCTGGTCGGCGGCATCGGGGTCATGAATATTATGCTGGTTTCGGTCACCGAGCGCACCCGGGAAATCGGAACCAGAAAGGCACTGGGCGCAAAAAACAGCGCGATTCGGATGCAGTTCATCGTCGAGTCGGTGATAATCTGCCTGATTGGAGGCTTGATTGGAATTGCCGTGGGAATGGCTTTGGGCTACGGCGGCGCCAAACTTTTGGGTTTTCCGGCAACTCCGTCGCTGTCGGCTATTCTGATTGTGGTCGGATTTTCGATGGCAATCGGAATCTTCTTTGGATACTATCCGGCAAACAAGGCCGCCAAGCTGGACCCAATCGAAGCGCTGCGCTATGAATAAGAAAAAACCGAGAAGATGCTTTCAGGGAGGAATTTGTGATGGACAATCGTTCGAACCGCTATCAGCAGCCGAGCCGTTTTCTGGAATGGGGGCTGGGGATTTTCTGCGTGGTGATGGCGGTCTACAATCTGTTTTTCTCCACACCGTACTATGTGTTTTTGTCGGTGCTGGGGCTGCTGCTGGTCTTTGTGCCGCGGGTAGCGGAGCGGGTCATCGGGCTTCAGGAGGACTTTCTGCTGCGCCTGACTTCCCACCTCTACATCTTTCTGACCTATGGAATCGGGATGATTTTCAACGGCTACAGCCGCATTCCCCATTACGATAAGGTCATGCACACCCTGACTGGCCTGATTTTCGGCCTGTGCGGACTGGTTGCCTTCTATGTGTTCAAGCCCCGCAAGCAGGGTAGAGTTGTGGTAGAGCGGGAGGAATTTTGGCAGGCAGCACTTTTTTCTGCCGGCTTTGCGGCACTGGTTGCGGTCGGCTGGGAAATCGTGGAGTTTGTCCTGAACCTGATTCTGCACAACGACCCTCAACACGTTGCCGAAACCGGTGTCACCGACACGATGCTGGACCTGATTGTCTGCTTGGTCGGCTCGCTGATTTTCTGGCTGCCGATGCATCGCTACTACACCAAGGGCAAGACCGACCTGCTGATGGGAGTGTTTGACAGCTTCTGCCGCACCAACCTGTCCGGCGGCTCCAAAAAATAATTGGAAGAACTTTGCAGAAAATGCTTGACATTTTATCAAAAGATGCTATAATATAAAAGCACTTGTAAATCAGGTGTACGCAGCAGATAGCATCTGTGGAAAGATGGCTGAGCTGGTCTAAGGCGCACGACTGGAAATCGTGTGTGCCCTATAAAGGCACCGAGGGTTCGAATCCCTCTCTTTCCGCCAAAAAGCAGTACCCAAACGGGTACTGCTTTTTTCGTATCTGCAAAAGTCCTCCCCCGCATGGAGCGGGAAGCAGGCAGAGGGCTATTCCCAAACGGGACAATCTGTTGTATAATATCCTCATGTGCAGGATTTGGGTTCTGCAAACAGGAAAGAATCAGGCTGGCGGAAGGCGAGCAAACAAAAAAGCTGCCGGCAAAAAGGAGAAGGACAAGATGATGTTATCAAATTATGGACTCAGTATCGTGCTGGTTGGCTTGGGATTGCTGATGGTGGGCATCACCGCATCGGGCAGCTCGGCTCCGGGAATCAAGAGGGTGCTCTATCTGCTGGGCTGGGCCTCCGCCATTGTGGGAGCCTGCGTTGCGATGTGCCGCTTTTTCGAGAGTGCCATCCTGCTGATGTTCCTGATTGGGATGCCGGTTTTGATCTTTGCGCTCGGCTTTGGACTGATGGGACTGCGGGACTATCTGCGATTTTCCCACCCGTCGCAGGGGGTCTATCTGGAGATGGGCAATATCAAGCTCAACCGCCGTGGAGAGCGTCGGGCGCATCCGATTTTTCGCTACACGATTCACGACAAGACCTACCAGAAGGAAAGCAACGATGATTACCCGGTAGAATGGATTGAGCAGAATTTACAGCCTGAGCAGAGCTATCCGGTCTGGGTGGACTACAATGGCCCCAAAGGGGATGTGCGCCTGAACCGAAGATTCGGCATGGGTCCAGCGGTTTTGATGCTGCTGTTTTCTGCGGGCATTGCAGTCGCCATCTTTCTGGCGATGCAAAATTTATTCCAGAGTGCAATGTAATCTAACGATATAACAAATAGGAGAGGAAACACTTCTAATCAGAAGTGTTTCCTCTCCTATTTTTCTTTTATGCAGGAATTAAATTTGTTTTTCGGCGTGATAGGTTTTTAGAATGTTCGGCAGGGAGGAGCTGAAAATCAACAGGATATCCTGAATGACCTGCTCGCGGTCCCGCACTGCCTTTCCGCTGGAGCCTTTATCCCGGAACCAGTTGATGAGCATACCGGAAAGCGCCTCGGTGTAAAATTCGCAGAGGAATTTTT
>URFD01000035.1 GCA_900547015.1 uncultured Oscillospiraceae bacterium
TAATAATTACAAAGTGGAGAGAAGTGGGGAAAAGTAGTGAAGAACGGGGAGCGATTCCCTTCCCAAATCCCACTTCGGTTTTCTTCTTTTAGAACACAGGGCAGGTGAGAAGCGATGCTGATTGGCGAATACCAGCACAGTCTGGATACCAAAGGCAGGGTCAACTTTCCGGCAAAGCTTCGGGAGGACCTGGGCGAAAGCTTCATTCTGTCCAAAGGGTTGGGCGACCCGTGCCTGTTTGTTTACTCCCAGCAGGAGTGGGACAAGCTGACCGAAAAGCTCAACAGCCTGCCGCTCTCGAAGGCAAGAGCGTTGCAGCGATTTTTGTTTGCCGGTGCGACTCAGGTCCAGCCGGACAAGCAGGGCAGGATTCTGATTCCGCAAAATCTGCGGGACTATGCTTCCCTGCAAAAGGATTTGGTCATTGTGGGTGCATCCAACCGGGCGGAAATCTGGGCGCAGGACCGATGGGAACAGATGTGCGAACAGGTCACGGCGGATATGATTGCACAGACAATGGACGAGCTTGATTTTTAACAGATAACAAGAACAACGATTGTGGAGGCGATGGAATGGAGTTTCAGCATGTGTCGGTGCTGTTGAACGAGACGATAGAAGGGCTGAATATCAAGCCCGACGGAATCTATGTGGACGGTACCGCCGGCGGAGCAGGACACTCTACGCAAATTGCCAAGCGGC
The DNA here is from genome assembly GCA_900547015.1 of uncultured Oscillospiraceae bacterium. GTDB lineage: Bacteria > Bacillota > Clostridia > Oscillospirales > Ruminococcaceae > Negativibacillus. The sequence continues at coordinate 700 of URFD01000035.1, forward strand.
TGGATTCGTCTGCGGGCGGACGGCTGATTTCAATCGATAAAGACCCGGACGCCATCCAGACCGCGACCCAGCGGCTGTCGCCGTATCCGGCGGCACAGGTGGTTCAGGGGGATTTTAAGGATATTCCACAGATTTTGGACGAGCTGGGCATCGAGAAGGTGGACGGCATCATGCTGGATTTGGGGGTTTCCTCCCGTCAGCTGGATACAGCGGAGCGTGGATTTTCCTACCACTACGATTCCCAGCTGGATATGCGAATGAGCCAGCACGGCCTGAGCGCGTACGATGTGGTCAACACCTATTCGAAGGAAGATTTGATTCGCATTTTGCGGGATTACGGGGAGGAAAAGTTTGCCCCCAGAATCGCCACGACCATCGTACAGGCAAGGGAAGAAAAACCAATCGAAACGACCTTCGAATTGGTCGAGCTGATTAAGCAGGCTCTGCCGGCGGCAGCCAAGCGCGGCAAGGGCCACCCAGCAAAGCAGACCTTTCAGGCAATCCGCATCGAGGTAAACCACGAGCTGGACTATCTCAAGGAGTGCATCGACGGCAGCTTTGACCGGCTGAATCCGGGCGGCAGATTCTGCATCATCACCTTCCATTCGCTGGAGGACAGAATCGTCAAGCAGATGTTTGCCTCCTACACGGTGGGCTGTACCTGCCCTCCGGAGTTTCCTGTCTGTGTCTGCGGCAAAAAGCCGCGGGCGAAGTTGGTTTGCCGCAAGCCCATCGAACCAACGCAGGAGGAGATTGAACAAAACAATCGCAGCAGAAGTGCGAAACTTCGGGTTCTGGAGCGTCTTCCCGACTAAGCAGAATCCGGTTCCAATATATTGAAAAGGTGGTCGGTTTCCCATGGCATCCAGACAAAGCAACTTGGCATACGATTTCGATCGGTTTGAGACGCAGCACCGCAAGGCCGCGCCGAACGTCCGAGTCGTTAAAAAAGCACAGCAGGCTCGCAAAACCAGATACCTTGTCGCAAAGACAGCAACCTGTGTCGCAGTGTTTTTTGTCGGGGTACTGGGAATCATCATGAGTCAGGTTGCAATCACAGAGGTGACCATGCAGATTACACAGTGCAACCAGAAGCTGGAGCTGCTGGAATCGGACTACCGCACCTTGAGCGCTGAGCTGGAAAGCTCGATGGCGATGGACAATATCGAATCCTTTGTCACCAGAGAGAAGGGAATGTCCAAGCTGCGGGAGGACCAGGTCACCTATGTCAGCCTTTCAAACGGCGACAGCGTGGATGTGGTGGAAAGCCACACAACCTCGCTGCTGGACCAGCTCAAGCAGACCTTTTCAGGGGTGCTGTCATATCTCAAACCATCGGAAAATACAATGGAATAGCGCAGAGACGGCAAAACCTGCCAATTCTGTGAGACTAGAACAGGAGTTAAGAAGTGACAGACATCTTAGCTCTTGTTTTGTTTCAGAGGAAAAAATCAGCAAACGATAAGGAAGGATTCAGGAATGGCGAATTTTTCGAACAACAACTCCATGAAGCTCAAGATCAGCATCGTGGCCATCGTGCTCAGCGTGCTGTGCAGCCTGCTTCTGATTGGTCGGTTGTTTTACCTCCAGATCATCCAAGGAGATAAATATAAACAGCTCGCCCTCAACCAGCAGCTCAAGGATACCGTCATCGAGCCGCACCGAGGCTCCATTTATGATGCCAACATGAAAACGCTGGCAACCAGCAAAACGGTGTGGGATGTCATCTTCGAGCCGGCAAACATGAGCAGCAGGGAGGAAACCAGAGAGAAGGAGCTGGAGGTAATCTGCGACGAGCAGACCGGACTTCCCGCCTTGTTGGGAATCAGCGCGGACACCATCCGTGAAAAAGCCAAAAATACCGGTTCCTACTGGCAGGTTTTGGCTTATAAAATCGAGAAGGATAAGGCAGATGAGCTGGAAGCCTTTATCAAGGAAAAGAAAATCAACTACCTGAGCCTCAGCCAAGGAACCAAGAGGGTGTATCCCTTCGACGATTTGGCAGCTTCGGTGCTGGGCTTTGTCAATGCCTACGATAACCGGGGCGCCTATGGCTTGGAGTCGTACTACAATAAAATCCTGACCGGCAACGAGGGAAGAATCGTTTCTGCCAAAAACGGAAAAAACGGCGAAATGCCCTTCCAGTATGAAAAGCTGTATGAGTCGCAGGACGGCAACTCGCTGGTGCTGACCATCGATGAGGTCATCCAGCACTTTGTAGAAAAGCATCTGGAAATTGCGGTCAACGAGCATGAGGTCAAAAAGCGTGCGGTCGGCATCGTAATGGATGTAGACACCGGACAGGTGCTTGCGATGTCGAGCAAGCCGGACTTTAACCCGAACGACCCTCGCCAGCTGACCGACAAGCAGGCGGTGCTGCGGCTGGAAAAGGAAATCAAAAAGAAGAAAGAAAAGGCGCTGTTTCCACAGACCACCACTCCGGAATCCACCGCGCAGGAGGGTGTCAACCAGAATACGCAGGGCGTCAATACCCAGCCGGTTCAGGCGGTCGTCACCGAAGCGCCAATCCCGCCAACACAGGTCAAGGAGCTGGAACTCAGCGACATCACCGATTCCGACCTGCTGACCGAGAATCTCAGGATTCGGGCATACAACGGCGGATTGACCGAGGATGAATTTAACGAATGGCTGCTGTACGAGCAGAACCAACAGTGGCGAAACAAGGTCATTTCCGACCCGTATGAGCCGGGTTCTGTTTTTAAGCTGATTACAGCGGCGGCGGCGCTGGATACCGGCAGTGTCACCATGAACAGCTACTATACCTGCTACGGATATAAAGAGGTAGCGGGCAACAAGATTCACTGCTGGAAGCGCAGCAACGGAGGACACGGCGGTCAGGACCTGACTGCGGCGGTCAAACATTCCTGCAACCCGGCATTTATTGAAATCGGCCAGCAGACCGGAGTAGAAAACTTCACCACCTATTTCGACCGATTTGGACTGGGAGACCTGACCGACATCGACCTGCCCGGCGAGGCAACCGGTATCCACTATACCGAAGATAACATGGGAATTGCGGAGCTGAGCTCCAGCGCCTTCGGCCAGACCTTTAAAATCTCGTCGATTCAGCTGATTACCGCGCTGTCGGCGGCGCTCAACGGCGGCAACCTGATGCAGCCGTACATCGTCAAGCAGGTAATCGATGCCGACCATAACATCGTAGAAACGACCGACCCGGTTATCAAGCGGCAGGTCATCTCGGAGGAAACCTCAAAGCTGGTCTGCCAACTGGGTGAGGCGGTTGTCGGCGGCGGCTCCGATGCTTCGGGCCGAAACGCAGCGATTCCGGGCTACCGCATCGGCGGCAAGACCGGAACCTCGGAAAAGCTGGATAACTTCGATGAGGATGGAAATCAGTACGGAAACATCCTGTCCTTCTTGGGCTTTGCTCCGGCGGACGACCCGAAGATTGCAGTGCTGGTTGCACTGGATGAACCGGTTGTCGGCGATGCGCAGTCCTCGACCATCGCGGCGCCGGTTGTCGGTGCGATGCTGGAGGACATCCTGCCCTACATGGGATACGAGCCGAGCTTTACCGATGCGGAAAAGGCCGAGCAGGACAATGTGACCGTCAAGACCTACATCGGGGAAAAACCGCACGAGGCACAGAGTAAGATTCGAAAAGCCGGCCTCAGAACCGAAATCGTTGGACAGGGAACCACCGTCCTCAAACAGATTCCGGAGCCGGGCAAAGAGCTGCCATACGGCGGAACAGTCATCCTGTATACCAACCAGAACGAGGCAGACAGCATTGGAACCGTGCCGGATGTTGTGGGACGCAGCGTGGCGGAGGCCAACCAGATGATTACCAATGCAGGCTTTAATATCAATATCATGGGAGAAGTCTCGAACGAGCAGACCGAGCTGATTGTGGAGCAGGACCCTCTGCCGGACAGCCTTGCCAATACCGGTTCGATTGTCACCATTGTGGTCGAACAAAAGCAGGTGGCAGGAAACTAGGACTGTCTCCCGAAATCCAAAGCATACTGCTGAGCCTTACAGGAGGGTGGACTTATGACATTGCGTGAGCTTTTTGCAGAAATCCTGCCGGGGAATCGACTGCCGAAACAGCCGGTTTCCTCGGTGACCTGCGATTCCAGACAGGTCAAACGCGGCAGTGTGTTTGCCTGCATCCGCGGCAGCCTGAGCGATGGACACCATTATGTGACGCAGGCGCTGGAGCGGGGAGCCCAGCTGATTGTTGCCCAGCAGGATTGCGGATTGCCCAATCAGATTTTGGTTGAGGATACCCGAAAGGCTTATGCTCAGCTGTGCTCGGCATTTTTTGGCCATCCCGCAAGGAAGCTCAAGATGATTGCGGTGACCGGAACCAACGGAAAAACCACGACGGCTTGGCTGATTCATCATGCCCTGTGTCGGATGGGCAGAACAGCGGGGCTGATTGGTACGGTATGCAATCGAATCGGGGAAACGGATTCCATTCCAGCCCGTTATACAACCCCCGATGCGTGGGAGCTCAATGAGCTGCTCGCGCAGATGGTAGAGCGCGGATGCACCGATGTGGTTCTGGAAGCCTCCTCTCAGGCGGTGGAGCAAAAACGGCTGGAAGGTTGCCATTTTGCCTGTGGAGTTTTTCTCAACCTGAGTCCGGAGCATCTGGACTATCATCCGGATATGGAACAGTATTATCAGGCAAAACGGGGGTTGTTTTGCCAGTGTGATACGGCGGTTGTCCATCGGGACGACCCATACGGACGCCGTCTGATGGAGGAGCTAACCGCAGAGGGGACTCCGGTTTGGGGCTTTGGCACCGGACAGGATTCTGCATTGCGGGCGGAAAAAATCGAGCTTTTTGCAGATCGCTGTCAGTGCGACCTCTGCTTGGAAGACAAGCGGGAGCAGGCAGTACTGCGGCTTCCCGGCAAGTTTTCGGTCGAAAATCTGTTGGCTGCGGTCGCGGCACTGCTACAATGCGGATTTCCATTGGAAGAAACGGTTCGTGCAGTATGCAGCTGTGAGGGCGTTCCGGGCCGAACAGAGGTCTGTGTGAGTGCAGGTGGCATCACCGTCCTGCGAGACTATGCCCACACGCCGGACAGCTTGGAAAAGGTGCTGACGGCGGTGCGTGAATTTTGCACCGGCAGGGTGATTGCGGTGTTTGGCTGTCCGGGTAGAAGGGACCGCCAAAAGCGTCCGCTGATGGCAAAGGCGGTCTGCGACCATGCAGACCTTGTGGTGATGACGGCGGATAACCCGCGGGAGGAACCGCTGGAACAGATTTTTGCCGATGCGATGCCGGGGCTGCGCGATGCCGGCAAGCGGGCGGTGGTGATTCCGGACCGCAGACAGGCGATTTTATGTGCGCTTCAAATGAGCCGACCGGGAGATACTGTCCTGCTGGCGGGCAAAGGTCATGAGGACTATCAGGTGTTGGCAGAGCGCACCATCTGCTTTCACGAAAAGCAGATTGCCCGGGAATTGTTTGAGCAGGTGAAGAGAGCCTGCCGGTCGGGCGAAGCCGAGTGATTCGGCAGATTTTTACAAAAAAAGGATTTCATTTGTGGCACAATGTGATATAATGAAGCTCTGCGGGAGGGCCTCCAATCTGGGGAGGTCAGAGAGGACCGCAAGATAGGGAGGGTATGAACTGTTATGATGCCAATAACATTGAGCGAGGTGGCACAGGCGGTCGGTTGTACAGACAGCCGCTTTGTGAACAATACAGCAAAAATCACATCGATTTCGACCGATTCCCGTCCTCAGCCGGAGGACGGAGACCGGGAAGGCTGCCTGTTTGTGGCGCTTCGCGGAGAAAATTTCGACGGACATCAGTATGTGGGCGCGGCGCTTCGGAACAAGGCCGCCTATGCGCTGGTGGACCGAAAGGGTTTGGAGCTGTGCGGAGAGGAAATTTCGCCGGAACAGCTGATTGTCTGCGAAGATACCGAACAGGGCTTCTTGGATTTGGCGGGCTATTATCGCGACCGCTTCACCTTCCGGATGGTGGGTGTCACCGGAAGCGTCGGAAAAACCACCACAAAAGAGATGATTGCACAGGTGCTGTCAGCGGAATTTGAAACGCTGAAAACACAGGGAAATTTCAACAATCGTGTCGGGCTCCCGAAAACAATTTTTAATCTGGACGATACCATTCAGGCGGCAGTTTTGGAGATGGGCATGAACAGCTTTGGGGAAATCTCGGACCTGACCAGACGTGCAAAGCCGGACATGGCGGTGATTACCAATATCGGAGTAGCGCATATTGAATATCTTGGCAGCAGAGAAGGCATTTTAAAGGCAAAGCTGGAAATACTAGAAGGAATGAAGCCAGGCTCTCCGGTGATTTTGAACCGGGACGATGACCTGCTGGCAACGGCAGACTGCCTGGGAATGAGAAAAATTTACTACGGCATCGAAAGCGACGACTGCGATGTAAGAGGAAAGGACATCCACGAGGATGAAAACGAAACCTTCTTTACCATCGTTTCGCAGGGAATGGAATATCCTGCCATGATTCCGACCATCGGGATTCACAATGTGCTCAATGCGCTGGCAGCTTTTGCGGTCGGCAAAGAGTTCGGGATGAAGCCGGAGGTCATTGTCAAGGCATTGGCTGGCTATAAACCGTCCGGAATGCGCCAGAAGATTGTGGAGCGCAGCGGAATCCGCTTCGTGGAGGACTGCTACAACGCAGGCCCCGATTCGATGAAGGCGGCAATTCGGGCATTTGGCTCGATGAAGCGCCCGCAGGAAAACGGCAGAAAGATTCTGGTCATGGGCGATATGCTGGAGCTGGGGGATTATTCCCAGCAGGCACACTATGAGGCCGGCAGATGTGCCGCTCAGGAGGACATCGACATCATTTTCTGCTTTGGCGAGCAGTCCTTGGCAGCCAGTCAGGGTGCAAGGGAAGCCTGCAACGGAAACTGCGGAAAGGACATCCGTTACTTTACCGATAAGGAAGAGATGACCCAAAGTCTGCTGGCACTGGTGCAGAAGGGGGATACCCTCTGGTTCAAGGCCAGCCGCGGAATCAAGCTGGAAGAGGTGCTGTCGCGCCTGTACGAACGCTTCTAACGGATTCTGAAAAGACGGAAAAAGGAAAGGATTGACACAACAACATGAATTTTATGGGAATACTGGTGACGCTGGTCACCTCCTTTGTGATTACCTCGGTGATTGGCATCTGGCTGATTCCGTTCCTGCATAAGCTGCGCTATGGTCAGACGATTCTGGACATCGGGCCTGCATGGCACAAGAGCAAACAGGGCACCCCGACCATGGGCGGTCTAATGTTTATCATCGGCATTGTGATTGCCTGTGCAGCAGGCTGGATTACGATGAAGTTTTCCGGCCGCGGTTTGGCAGATGCCGGGCCGAACGGCAGCTTCTATCTGGTGGGCGGTCTGCTGATGTCGCTGGGCTTTGCGGCAATCGGCTTTTTGGATGACTATATCAAGGTGGTAAAAAAGCGGAATCTGGGCCTCAAGGCATGGCAGAAATCCTGCGGACAGCTTTTCGTCGCAGTGGCTTATCTGATTGGAGAGGCCCTGCTTGCCCCGACTACGATGGTGTGGATTCCCTTTGCAGGTGAATTTAATTTTGGCTTCTTCTATTATCCGCTCATGCTCTTTATCATCGTCGGCGCAGTCAACTCGGTCAACCTCACCGACGGCATCGATGGTCTGGCAGCCTCGGTGACGATGGTGGCAGGCATGGGCTTTATGGTGATTGCGGCACTGGAAAGCTACTCTCAGATGAACCTGCTGGCAGCAGCACTGGCAGGCGGCTGTCTGGGCTTTCTGGTCTGGAACTTTCACCCGGCAAAGGTCTTTATGGGTGATACCGGCTCCCTGTTTTTGGGCGGTGTTGTGGTCGCCCTTGCGTTCGGACTGCGGATTCCGGTCGTGCTGATTTTCATTGGAATCGTTTATGTGATGGAAACCCTTTCCGATATTATCCAAATCGGCAGCGTGAAGCTGACCGGCAAGCGTGTATTCAAGATGGCTCCGATTCACCATCACTTTGAGATGTGCGGATGGAGCGAGGTAAAAATCGTTGCAGTATTTTCGGCAGTGACAGCAGTAGGCTGTGTGATTGCAATTCTGTCGATTCTGTAATAGACTCCATGTATTAGAAAGGCGGCGAAACGGTTGAAGAAACGGCAGTCCCCAACCTCGTCAAGGACGCGGCGTCCGGCAGACAAATCCAATGTACTTTCCTATCCGAGCCCGTCAGAAAAAAAGCGGCGTTATGTCCGCCCTTCGGCAAGCAGCCAAACCCAACGAATGGCAGTGAAGGACAGAAGAAAGCAGGGAAGCGCACAAACGAAGGTTCCCCCGTTTTATATCTGGGGCGACTTTGACCTGCCGTTCCTGCTGTTGACACTGGCACTGCTGGGGTTTGGTCTGGTCATGCTGTTTTCAGCCAGCTATGCCCGCGCCTATTACTACAAGGACAGCAGCTTCTATTATATCCGAAAGCAGATTATATGGTCAGTGATTGGAATTGCCGGCATGATTGGCGCGTCCTTTATCAACTACCACTACCTGCGAAAATTCGTCTGGCCGCTGTATGTGGGTTCCATCCTGCTGTGTATGGCGTGCTATCTGTTTGAAGCAGAAAACGGAGCCAAGCGCTGGGTGAGAATTTTGGGTGTCAACTTCCAGCCCTCCGAGGTTGGAAAATTCGCCCTGATTCTGTTGTTTGCTCATCTAATGAGTAAGTACCAAAAACAGATGAACCGATTATGGGATGGAACGCTGCGCTATCTGGCGCTGTTTGGGGTGCTGGCTATCATTGTCGTTCTCCAGCCGCACCTTTCGGCAACCATCCTTTTGGCAGGAATTACGGTGGCCATGCTCTTTGTCGGCGGCGCCAATATCCTCCACATGACAACCATCGGCGGCATCGGAATTGCCGGACTGGCAGCGATGGTCATTACGATGAAGAGCTTCTTCTCCGACCGTTTTGCCCATGTTCTGATTCGTCTGACCTACTGGCTGGACCCGTTTGCCAGCACCGACTGGGGCTCCTATCAAACCCGTCAGTCCCTTTTGGCAATCGGCTCCGGTGGTCTGGTGGGGCTGGGCTTGGGCGAATCGCGGCAGAAACAGCTGTATCTGCCGGAGGTACAGAACGACTTTGTATTTGCCATTATCTGCGAAGAGCTCGGCTTTGTCGGAGCCTGCCTGATTATCGTGCTGTTTGCACTGCTGATTTGGCGCGGATATACCATCGCCCTGCACGCCAGAGACCGCTTCGGCGCGCTGATTGCGGTGGGAATCACCACCCAAATCGGGATGCAGGTGATGCTGAACATCGCAGTTGTTACCAACAGTATCCCAAACACCGGCATCAGCCTTCCGCTGTTTTCCTACGGAGGAACCTCGCTGTGTATGATTTTGGGTGAGCTTGGGATTCTGCTGGCGGTGTCGCGGCAGGGAAATTATGAGAAAGAATGACAGGATGCCATACAGGAAAGGAAGGATTCAGAACAATGAGAATTCTGTTTGCCTGCGGTGGAACAGGGGGACACATCAATCCGGCGATTGCCATCGCCTCCACCCTGAAGGCCAAGCAGCCGGATGCCCAAATTTTGTTTGCGGGAAATCCCAACGGAATGGAGGCAAAGCTGGTTCCACAGGCTGGCTTCGATTTTGCACCGATTATCATCAAGGGGTTCCAGCGCAAGCTGACCTGGTTTAATATCAAATACAACATTTCCTCGGTCTTTTATCTGACCACCGCCTCGATGCGCTCCCAGAAGCTGATTGAAGGCTTTGGGCCGGATCTGGTGGTCGGCACCGGCGGATATGTCAGCGGCCCCATCCTTCGCAAGGCAGCCCAGATGGGGATTCGCACAGTCAGCCACGAGTCCAATGCTTTCCCGGGTGTGACCACAAAGCTGCTGTCCCGCTATGTGGACGAAATCCTGCTGGCGGTGCCGGAGGCAAAAAAATATCTCCATGAGGGCTGTCAGGAGGTCGTGGTCGGCAACCCGGTTCGGGAATCGATTGTCTATGCAGACCGTGCGCGTGCGCGTGAAAAGCTGGGAATCACCGACCAGGTGTGCATCGTGTCCTTCGGCGGAAGCCAAGGCGCGCATCGGCTCAATCAGGCGATGGCAGACCTGATGGCATGGCACACCCGACAGGGCAGTGATTTTTCGGGTAGGATTCACCATATCCATGCGACCGGAAAATATGGAGTGGAGGATTTTCCACAGATGCTTGAGGAGAGGGGAGCGCAGTTTCGCAACAACCCCAATGTCGATATCCGGGAATATATCCACGATATGGACGACTGTCTGGCAGCGGCTGATTTGGTCATCTGCCGAGCGGGTGCATCCACTCTGTCCGAGCTGGAGGCGGCAGGCCGCGCTTCGATTCTGATTCCTTCTCCGAATGTCGCAGAAAACCACCAGTATCATAATGGAATGGTTTTGGTGAAAAACGACGCGGCGGTGCTGATTGAGGAAAAGGATTTGACCGGAGAGCTGCTCTGCCGCAAGGTCGAGGAGCTGGTCCGCAATCCGCAGAGGCTCCGCGAAATCGGCCAGAATGCCCAGAAGCTGGCACGCATCGATGCCAACGAGAAGATTTATGAAGAGCTGATGAAGGTGCTGCGCGCACCGAAATCATAACGAAACGACCGCAAAAGGGACCAAAGATGTGCCAAATGCATAGGATGCTGTGTAAAGCAGGAGCCGCGGCAGCGGCAGCTATGCAGAAAGGGTGCGTGAAAGATGGAAACTGAGCGGTACATAGTGGAAGGCCGACACAGGCTGGAGGGCGAGGTCCGGGTACACGGCGCAAAAAATGCAGCCCTCCCGATCCTTGCAGCATCCCTGCTGTGCGACGGCTGTGAGATTGAAAATTGCCCCGATTTGTCCGATATTCGTGCGGCGGAAAATATCCTGCGGCATCTGGGGTGCGAGACCTGCTGGCAGCGGGACGGCAATCTTCAGAAGGTTTTGTCGGTCCGTCCAAAGGGCCCCTTTGTCTGGGACATCCCGGATTCGCTGATGCGGGAGATGCGCTCCTCCATCGTCTTTTTGGGGGCAATCATCGCCCGATGCAGACAGGCAAGGATTTCCTATCCGGGAGGCTGCGAGCTGGGGCCCCGTCCCATCGACCTGCATCTGTCTGCTCTGAAAAAGCTGGGCGTGGAGATTGAGGAGGACTGCGGCTGCTTGGTGTGCAGGGTGCCGGGCAAGTTGCACGGCGCACAAATTACCCTCCCCTTCCCAAGCGTGGGAGCGACCGAAAATATCATGATTGCGGCATCGCTGGCTGAGGGAGAAACTGTGATACGAAACGCTGCGCGAGAGCCGGAGATTCTGGACCTTGCGGGCTTTCTGAATTCCTGCGGAGCCAAAATTCGTGTGCTGGCAGACGGAACGGTGGCAATCAGCGGAGTCAAACGATTGGGCAGTTGCCACTATCGGGTGATTCCGGACCGCATCGTTGCGGTGACCTACCTCTGCTGCTGTGCGGCGGCAACAGGAGAAATCCTGCTTCGGGGAGTTCGTCCGGAGCATCTGAGCGCGGTACTGCCGGTTTTGGAAGAGATGGGGTGCAGGCTTCACTCAGAAGGAGAAACCATCCGAATCCGTTGTACTGAGCCGGTGCAGGCGGTCAGCACCATCTCCACCATGCCCTATCCCGGGTTTCCAACCGATGCGCTGGCGCCGGTGATGGCAGCCGCCTGCTGTGCGCAGGGGACGACGATTTTTATCGAAAACATTTTTCAGGACCGCTTCAAGCACGCATGGGAGCTTTGCAGGATGGGTGCAGACATTCAGGCAGAGGGGCGTGTAGCGGTCGTTCGAGGAGTACCTCATCTGCACGGCGCCAGAGTCCGCTGTACCGACCTTCGAGGAGGAGCGGCGCTGGTAGCAGCTGCGCTGGGCGCACAGGGTCGGACCGAAATCGAAGAGGTTCGGCACGTGCTGCGCGGATATGAAAATCTGGACCAAACCCTCAATTCGCTGGGGGCCAAGGTTATCCGGAGCTAGCTTCGGAATTCAGGACAGAATACAACGGGCAGGCTTTCGGGCCTGTCCGACAGGATAGAAGTAACCAAATCAAAATAGGAAAGGAGTTTTCTGATGCCAAGCGGACAGTCTCGCAGTTCACCAAAAAAACGGAAGCTCAGAAGGGTGCGGCGCTATCTGCTGCATTACCTCTTGCTGGGCGTGTTTTGTTTTGCGATTGCGTTTGTCATGTGCTACACCGTCTTTTTCAAGCTGGAAAAAATTAAAATCAGCGGCTGCACGGTGTACGGAGAAACGCAGATTGTCGATGAAATCGGCGCGCAAAAAGGGGACAGCCTGTTTCGCATCAACATCTCCAATGCTGAAAAGAAGCTGGCAGGAAAGCTCCCCTATATCCGTTCGGTCAAGATACGGCGCCAGTTCCCGACCACCCTCCGCGTCGAAATACAGGAGGAGGAGGTTTTGGGCGCTGTCTATACCGAGGAGGGCTTTGCCATCATCTCGACCACCGGCAAGGTGCTGGAAAGCAAGGTGCTGGCTCTGGAGGAAGGCATCCCCCGACTGGTTGGGATTCCCTCCCAGCTCTATGAGACCGGCAGTTATTTAAAAACCGCTGCCGAAAAGAATAAGGAGTCAAAGCTGCTGCCGCAGATTCAAGCGCTGGCGATGGTTCGGGAAGAACTGATTCGTCAGGGATTTACCGACATCACCTATTATGATGCCAGCGATACGCTCAATCTCAAGGTGATGGTCGAAAACAGGCTCCTGCTCAAGCTGGGAACCCAGAGCGATATGGAATACAAGCTCGGGTTTATACGCGGAGTATTGGATGGAAAGGAAAGCGGCAGCAAGGAATTTCAAAATGTTCCCGAAGAGGGAACCCTCGACTTCAGCAATCCGCCTGCTCTGCACACTGTTTCGGTGAGCATCGATAAAGTCAAAAACGAGGAAGCCTATCTGGACTTTGGCGTGGAGCTGCCAGCCAAGACCGACAACGTCGTCGGTGGACAGCAGTCCGCTCCGCTACCCGTAACGCAGACGCAGGAGGAACAGCAGACCCCACAGGACGGTCAGACGGGTGAGGAACAGCAAGCCCCGACAGAACAGCCTGTCACGGCACAGCCGCAGGCCCCGGAGCCTGCACAGACGATTGCCGGCTCAGCTGCACCGACCAATTCGGGAGGAGCGGTCGTGCAAAACTCTGCCGGAGGCCAGCAAAGCAGCGCGATGCCGCAGCCGGCGGACGGCTCTTCTCAGAAACAGCCGGAGCAATCGGAGCAGCAGCCACAGCAAACGCCGGATGCTCCGCAGGCGGTCTCACAGCTGCCCGCACAGTCCGCAGGACAGACGACACCCGACAGCGCTCAGGAATCGTCTGGCGGCAGTGTTTTCAATGCACCCAGTCATGCACCAATCGTCAATTAACCACCCAGTGTTTTGGTTAAAAAG
>URFD01000036.1 GCA_900547015.1 uncultured Oscillospiraceae bacterium
ACCCGTCGCGGGGGATAAAATATATGATGGAGGTAAAAACGATGCAAAGAGTAGAACTGAGAAAGCTCGCAGCCGGCGCGCAGGAATATGCAGACCAGCAGCTGACTGTGGCCGGATGGGTCAGAACCATCCGTACATCCAAAAACCTGGGCTTTATTGAGCTGAATGATGGTACATCCTTTCAGAATCTTCAGGTAGTATTTGAAAATAGCAAGGTGGAAAACTTTAATGAGATCGGTAAACTCAATGTCGGTGCTTCCATTGTAGTAAAAGGAATGCTCGTCATGACACCGGAAGCAAAGCAGCCGTATGAAATCCATGCGGATGAGATTGCAATCGAAGGGCTTTCCACTCCGGACTATCCGCTTCAGAAAAAACGCCACTCGGTCGAGTTCCTGAGAACCATCGCACACCTGCGTCCACGCACCAACACCTTCAGTGCAGTGTTCCGTGTACGCTCCACCGCAGCGTTTGCAATCCACAAATTCTTTAACGAGCGCGGCTTTGTCTATGTCCACACCCCAATCATCACCGGCAGCGACTGCGAGGGCGCAGGCGAGATGTTCCACATCACAACCTTGGATATGGAAAATCCACCACGCACCGAGGATGGCAAGGTGGATTACAGCCAGGACTTCTTTGGCAAACCAACCAGCTTGACCGTTTCCGGACAGCTGGAAGGCGAGTGCATGGCAATGGCATTCTCCAACATCTATACCTTTGGCCCAACCTTCCGTGCAGAAAAATCCAATACCACCCGCCACGCAGCGGAGTTTTGGATGATGGAGCCGGAGATTGCATTCGCAGATTTGAGCGACATGATGGATTTGGCAGAGGATATGATGAAGTATGTTCTGGCCTATGTCATGGAAAACTGCCCGAACGAGATGGCATTCTTCAACCAGTTCTATGACAAGGAGCTACTGGAACGACTGAACCACATTGTGAACTCCGACTTTGTTCGTCTGCCATACACCGATGCAGTCAAGCTGTTGGAGGAGCACAAGGACGAATTCGAGTACCCGGTATACTGGGGCTGCGACCTGCAGACCGAGCACGAGCGCTACCTCACCGAGAAGGTATTCAAGAAGCCGGTCTTTGTTACCGACTATCCAAAGGAAATCAAAGCATTCTATATGCGCCAGAACGACGATGGCAAAACCGTTGCCGCAGCAGACCTGCTGGTTCCGGGCATCGGCGAAATCATCGGCGGCAGCCAGCGTGAGGAACGCTATGATGTTCTGCTGGACCGCATCCGCGAGCTGGGACTCAACGAGGAGGATTACTCCTGGTATCTCGACCTGCGTAAATACGGCGGCACCAAGCACGCAGGCTTCGGTCTGGGCTTTGAGCGCCTGATTATGTATGTCACCGGCGTTGGCAACATCCGCGATGTACTGCCATTCCCAAGAACCACCGGCTCGGCTGAATTCTAATCAAACATCATTCACAAAATCAAACAGCAGCTGTTCTTCGATTGCAGAGGAACAGCTGCTGTTTTTTGGTTATTGGTTCGAGGCTTCGGGGATATCCCAAAACTGCCGAAGAAGCTCGGTCAGCTCCTCGCAGTCGGATACGGCGCGTGCGTGGCCCCAATGCGCCGGAAAAAGCCGATTGTAGTCGGCGGTGGAAAAGCGGTCGTCCAGCAAAAGTACCACTCCGCGGTCCTCGCTGCTGCGGATGACCCTGCCTGCCGCCTGAAGCACCTTGTTCATGCCGGGGTAGCGGTAGGCAAAATCATAGCCGCACCCGTTCTGACGCTGGTAGTAATCGCGCAGGATTTCCTGCTGGGCGCCGATCTTGGGTAGACCGGTGCCGATGATGGCGGTGCCGAGCAGCCGTTCTCCCCGAAAATCGATGCCCTCGGAGTAGATGCCGCCCAGCACAGCAAAGCCCAGCAGGGAGGAATCGCGATTGGGCGTTTCGTACTGCCGCAAAAATTCCTGCCGCTCCTCCTCGCTCATCTCGGGGGTTTGCAGCAGCAGACGGACCTCGGGATAGAGCCGGGAGAATACCTCTGCCTCCTGCCGAAGATACTGATAGGACGGAAAGTAGGCAAGGTAGTTTCCGGCTTTGGCAGAAATCATGTGGTTCAGCAGATGGGCAATGGGCTCCAAGCTGGCCTGTCGTGCGGCCCAGCGGGTGTTGATTTGCGGACAGAGCAGCAGACAAAGATTCTCCTGCGGAAATGGAGAGGGCAGAGCGTAGGAATGGGTCGAAACCGACGAGTCCGCACAGCCCAGCACCGTCTTATAATAGGAGGGCGGAGAGAGGGTGGCAGAAAACAGCGCCGCACACCGTCCGAGCTTGAGCCGGTTGTCAATCATCTTGGCAGGGTCCAGACAGAGCAGCTTCACAATGATCTCCGAGCCGGAGACAGAAGCCATAAAGACAAAGCGCTCGTCGAACAGCTCGGCAATCCGCAAGAAAAAGCGCACATCAAAGTAGAGCTGAAGCAGCTCGGCAGGAGGGGAATCGCCGGATTCCGAAACCTGCGCCAGCACTCCGCGGTAAGCGGCATCCTGCCGACGTTCCTCTAGGAATCGGGAACACGCGGTATCAAAGGCTCGAGCCGCCTGAAGGAGGGCTTCCGGCAGCTCGGCTCGAATCAGATAGGGTTCCTGACCGGCCTCCTTCTGCGGGAGAATTTCCTTTCGCAGGGCAATCATCTCCTGATTGAGCCGATTCAGACTGCGGCTCAGTGGCTTGGCAAGCGATTTCCCCAGCTTTTTGCAGGTCAGCACCTCTGATTTTTTCAGCTGGGCGGAGTACATCGAACGTGCGCGGTCCAGTAGATTGTGCGCCTCGTCAATCAAAAAGCAGTAGGAATCGGGATGGTCAAAGAATCGCCGCAGATACACCACCGGGTCGAACAGATAGTTGTAGTCGCAGATGACAGCGTCGCACCACAGCGAGAGGTCCAGAGCCAGTTCAAACGGGCAGAGTTGTTCCGCCCTTGCCCAGCGCTCGATGACCGCTCGGGAAAATGCGTCCTCCTGTTCGAGCATGGTAAACAAAACATCCGGCGCCCGGTCATAATATCCACGGGCATAGGGACAGTCATCGGGATTGCAGAGCCGCTCCTCCAAAAAACAGATTTTGTCCTTGGCGGTCAGGGTGACCCGCTTGAGACGCAGTCCCTTTTGCTGCATCAGGTCGAAGCCCTCCTCTGCCACCGCGCGGGTGGAGGTCTTGGCGGTGAGGTAGAACAGGTGGGAAATCAAACCCTCGCCCATCGCCTTCACCGAGGGAAAGAGGGAGGAAACGGTTTTGCCGATTCCGGTGGGAGCCTGACAGAGAACACGCGAGCCGGAGGCGGCGCTGCGATAGATGACCGCCGCCATCTGGCGCTGTCCGCTGCGGTATGCCGCAAAGGGAAAGGAAAGCAGACAGGCCTGCTCGTCACGAAGCTGTTTCCAGCGCCAGCGATAGTCAGCCCAGCGGTGATACCGCCTGAGCAGGTCAAGGCAGAAGGCTTCCAACTCGTCGGCGGAACAGTGCTGGGTGAAGGAGACGGTCTGCTCGGTTTCGGTCTGGCAGTAGATGAGCCGCACATCAATGCTGCTGCGCGACTCCTGCTTGCAGAGGATATAGGCATAGCATTTTGCCTGCGCCCAATGCAGGAGTCGGTATCCCGGCTCTCCGGGTGTGCCGCTGATTCGTTCCAACGGCAGCTCGGTCGTCTTGATTTCCTCCACCGTCATCCGTTCCTCCTCGGTGAGGACTGCGTCCGCCCGTCCATAGAGATGGTACAAGATTCCGTTCTCTGACAGGTCGGCAGCAAGGCTTACCTCCGAGCGGTAAGCGTCGCCGTATTGTTCGTGGGAACGCTTTTGCAGCTTTCGGTGCAGACGAGCGCCCTCGTTCGCACGCTGGTAGAGGTCGGAGGAAGCTCCGCGGTTGTCGATACTGCCGCTCGACAGAATAAATTCCACCAGCTCGCGGATAGGCAGAGATTGTTCCAGTTCATGCTCCTGCATCGCCATCCTCCTTTCTGGGTTGATTGAATTCGATTCAACGGTTCTGTGGCTTTCAGTATAGCATGATTTTGAGCAAAACAAAAGTCCTGTCCAAGGGCGGCTTTGCGTTTGGACAGGAACTGTGATACAATCAGGATGCTGTTACAAGGCAAGAAAAACAGGTAGGAAGGGGAGAGAGTCAGAATGATGGAATGGGTTCAGTGGCTCGATTTTCAGATTTTGGATTGGATTCAGCAGCACCTCAAGGGGAGGGCGCTGGATGTGATGATGCCTTTAATTACAGCGTTGGGGAACGGAGGATGGATTTTTCTGGTCTTGACCGCAGGTCTGCTCATCAGCAAGCGGTACCGCCAGCAGGGAAAAACACTGGGAGGAGCGCTTCTGCTCTGTCTGCTAGTCGGCAATCTCCTGCTCAAGCCGATGGTGGGACGAATCCGCCCGTATCAATTTGTGGAAGGGTTTGAGCTGCTGATTCAGCCGCTTCGGGATGCTTCCTTCCCGTCCGGACACACGATGGCAGCGACCGCCTGTGCAGCCGTTTTCTGGCGGTATCGCAGCACCTTTCGGGGCTGGTCAGTAGTGGTGCTGGTGGGAGCGGTGCTGATGGCATTTTCGCGCCTGTATCTTTATGTCCATTTTCCCAGCGATGTCCTCTGCGGAGCGTTGCTGGGCGTGGCGATGGCGGCGCTCTCGGCTTGGGTGAATGAAAGGCTTGGAGCAAAGCATCGAAACAAGATGCAATAACAAAGCAAAATCCCACCGGAGCGGTGGGATTTTACTTTTAAAAGAAGAAGGAATAAAAATGGGTCCGGACACAGCGTCTAATCAAAAAGAGAGGAACTCGGTGTGTCCGGAGAATCGGGATCGGAATGGGGTTCCGACCCCGCGGGAAATCAAAAGGATAGAGTCAACCAATTATTTTTTGGGTTGGTTGGTGGAGTGACAGCTGCCCGAGCAACCCGAGCAACCTCCCGAACAGCCGGAACAGCCGCCGGATTTGCGTGTTTTGATGATATTTCTGATGGCAAGCAGAGCCAAAATCAGCAGGATGCCGCCAATAATCAGGGTTGGCATACTAGAATCCCTCCATTCGGTTATCTTGATTAGCAAGTGCTAACTCTTTTTCTGAAATAAGAGTATCACATCATGGATGGTTTGTCAAGAGAAATCGCAGAAAATTTTTTGATTCATCCAATCAAATTGGCCGGATGTGATGTTTTTGCAGGCAAAGCAGCAAAATGAATTGACAATTCCCAACGGGATTGTTAAACTAAAAAGGAAAGAATCCCTCGAAAGCGCTTGCCGGAGAGGGTCATTCATTTGGATGGACCAAAGTGCCCGTTCAAGTGAATCATCTGATTTGTTAGAACGATGGAGGAATGTTACAAATGAGCACCAACGCGTATGAGAGCCCGTTCTCGTCCCGATATGCCAGTGAGGAAATGCAGTACGTCTTTTCTCAGGACAACAAATTCAAAACTTGGAGAAAACTGTGGATTGCTCTGGCAAAGGCAGAAAAAGCACTGGGCATCAATATCACCGATGAACAGATTGCAGAGCTGGAGGCAAACAAGGACAACATCAACTATGAAATCGCGCGCGAGCGTGAAAAGCTGGTTCGTCACGATGTCATGAGCCATGTCTATGCTTACGGCTGCGAATGTCCAAACGCAAAGGGAATCATCCATCTGGGTGCAACCAGCTGCTATGTCGGCGATAACACCGATATTATCATCATGCGGGAAGGCTTGGAGATTGTCCGCAGAAAGCTGCTGAACGTAATTGCAATGCTGGCAAAATTTGCCAATGAGTACAAGGATATGCCATGCCTTGCCTACACCCATCTTCAGCCGGCACAGCTGACCACCGTGGGCAAACGCGCAACCCTGTGGATTAACGAGCTGCTGATGGATGAGCAGGAGATTGAAAACCGCATCAAATCCCTGCGTCTGCTCGGCTCCAAAGGAACCACCGGTACCCAGGCAAGCTTCATGGAGCTGTTTGGCGGCGACATGGAAAAATGCAAACAGGCAGAAAAGATGATTGCAAACGAGATGGGCTTTGACAGCTGCGTCCCGGTTTCCGGTCAGACCTATTCCAGAAAGATTGACTACTACGTTCTGTCCAACCTGAGCGCAGTGGCACAGTCCGCAAGCAAATTCTCCAATGATATGCGTCTGCTCCAGAACTTTAAAGAGATGGAGGAGCCATTTGAGAAAAACCAGATTGGTTCTTCCGCTATGCCATACAAGCGTAACCCAATGAGAAGCGAGCGCATCACCTCTCTGGCACGCTATGTGATGGTAGACACCCTGAACCCGGCAATCACCGCTGGCACTCAGTGGTTTGAGCGAACTCTGGACGACTCCGCAAACAAGAGAATCTCGGTTGCAGAGGCATTCTTGGGCGTGGATTCCATCCTGAATATCATGCTGAACATCTGCGATGGTCTGGTTGTTTATCCAAAGGTCATCCATCAGCGCGTAATGCGCGAGCTGCCGTTTATGGCAACCGAGAACATCATGATGTCCGCAGTGAAAAAGGGCGGCGACCGTCAGGTTCTGCATGAGCAGCTCCGTGTTCATTCTCAGGCAGCTGCCCGCGTTGTCAAGGAAGAAGGCGGCGAGAACGACCTGATCGACCGCATTGTAGCAGACCCGCTGTTTAACCTGAAGAAGGAAGAAATCGTGTCCATTCTGGACCCGGCAAACTTTACCGGTCGCGCACCGGCACAGGTTACCGAGTTCCTGACCGAGTATGTCAACCCAATCTTGGAGGCAAACAAAGAGGTTCTGGGCGAGCACGCAGAGCTGAATGTATAAGCAAACCGCAAAAAAGAGCACCGCAGGGTGCTCTTTTTTGATGCCAAAATTTGGGGATGAGGGGTCGGATATAGAAAATCTGACAAATATTTTAGAAAAAAGTGCAATATTTGACGAAAAGCCCCTTGATTATAATACGAATTCGTACTATAATAGATTGGTAAAATGAATTCGTATTGGATGGGGGAGGATATATGGCACAGGATCGGGAGCAGGTTCGTCGGTTGATGGCAGCCATTAACCGCATTGACGGAATCTGGTATCTTCTGGCAAAGAAGAGCGGGGTCAAGGTCAACACCCTGTCCCTGCTGTTCGCTCTGGACGATGGATTGCCCCATACCCAAAAGCAAATCTGCGAGGAGTGGATAATCCCACGGACGACCATCAACACGGTGGTGCAGGAGTGCGCCCAGACGGGGTATCTGGAGCTTCGTCAGAGAGCGCGCTCAAAAGAGAAGGAATTGATCCTGACCCCGAAAGGGATGCAGTATGCAAAGAAGGTTCTAGCGATGTATTATCAGACAGAGAATGAGGCGATGCGCCGCACGCTGGAACAGTATTCACCGGAATTTATCGATGCGGTGAAGCAGTATGCAGATTGTCTGAAGGAGGAAACAAAATAAAAATGGCTTTTAATCCCCAAATTATGATTCCCCGAAGTCGGGATTTCCTGAGACGGACTGCTTTATGCGTGGTGGGCAGTGCGATTTTGTCGTTCGGCCTGTACAATATTCATGCGCTTTCCGGCGTAACGGAGGGCGGAGTGCTGGGCATGACCCTGCTGCTGCACTATTGGTTTGACATTTCTCCCGCAGTTTCGGGCTTTGTGATGAATGCCCTGTGCTATCTTCTCGGCTGGAAGCTGCTGGGCGGCTCGTTTATTTTATATTCGGCGATTTCCGGCGGATGCTTTTCTGCCTTCTATGCACTGTTTGAGCAGTTCCCGCCGCTGTGGCCGCAGCTTGCGGATATGCCGCTGGCCGCAGCTCTGCTGGGTGCGATGTTCGTCGGTGTCGGTGCAGGTCTGTGCGTCCGTGCCGGAGGAGCTCCGGGCGGCGACGATGCCTTGGCGATGTCGGTCTGCAAGGCAACCGGCTGGGATATTCGCTGGGCATATCTGGCAAGCGATCTCATCGTTCTGCTGCTTTCACTGAGCTATCTGGATGCACAGAGAATTGTGATGTCCCTGCTGACCGTCATCCTGTCCGGTCAGATTATCGGAGTCGTGCAAAAGCCAATCTTCCTTCCGGAACGACAGGAGCAGCCGGTGGGACAGCACGAATCCATATAACAGAAAAAAGACAGCCTCTCGTGTTACTTCACACGAGAGGCTGTTGTGCGTTATGCGAGTTGTTCTTGTTTTTTGCGGAAGCGCGGCAGCTCCCAGCGGTGGGATTGGTACATTCCCTGACCGACCGCACAGGTCAGGAGGTTGCTCAGAATCATCGACCACCAGATGCCGACCGGGCCAAAGCCCATGAAGCGGAACAGATAAATCATCGGGATTCGGCAGCCCCACAGGCGGAATACCGAGAGGAGCAGGGTGCTTGTGGTGTGGCCGGAGCCGTTGAATACGCCGTTGAGCAGGCAGTACCAGCCCATAAAAAATACGGTAGCAACCGAATAGAAGGTGTACTCATTGGCAAGGCGCAGCAGCTCCTCGGAGGCATCCTTGACAAAGACTGGAACGATATAGGGCGAAACGAGCCAGCCCACAACGGTGACAACCAGCGAGATCCAGCAGCAGACGACCATCGCGCGGCGGTAACACTCTCTGGCACGCGGGATGTCTCCAGCTCCCAGATTCTGCCCGATGAAGGCGGACAGCGCACTGCCGAGGGTGGTGACCGGAATATAAAACAGGTTGGCAATCTTGCTGCCCAATCCGTAGGCGGACATGGCGATGGAGCCGTAGTAGATGATGGCTTTGTTCATGATGACAAAGCCGAACGCTGAGAAAAACTGTCCTACCGAAGCCGGGATGGTGACCACCATGATTTCGCGGACCGACTGGAGGGTCAGCGGATAGGCCCGAACGCTGATGCAGCTGAGCTTGGGGTCGTGGTGAATCTGTCGGAACATGATCGGGATGACCAGCAGCTTGGACAGGCTGGTTGCAATCGCCGCGCCGAAGGTTCCCAATCCAAAGACGAAGATGAAGATTGGGTCCAGCACCATGTTGAGGACTGCCGAGATGCTGTTGAGCCGGACGCCGGTTTTGCTGTCTCCGTTTGCCTGACAGATGGCATGAAAGACCGAAAGCAGGAACATTCCCACGAAATCGAAGGAAATGCCGAGCAGGTAGCCACGGCTGTCAGCATAGATTTCCTGCGGAGTTTCCAGCCATGCCAGCAAGCCGTCGGTTGCCAGAATGGTGAGTACGCTCATGACCACGCCGATGAGAACCGACAGGGTCAGCAGGTGGGTCGCAATCTCACTGGCCTTGTTTCGGTTGGATGCACCGACTGCCTGCGAAATCAAAGCCAGAGCAGCTGCGCTCAGACCGGTTGCAAACGCTACGGCGCAGTTCATGATTGGATTGACCAGCGACACAGCGCCCACCTGTAGTTCGCCGATTTGTCCGACGAAGAAGGTGTCTACAATGTTATAAAATGAGTTGACCAAGTTTAGAAACATCAGCGGAATTGCCATCTCGAATAATCCCTTGACGATATTTCCTGTTCTCAGGTCGGTTGTTTTTGCCATCTTGTTCTCTCCCTTCCTTTGTGAGCCGTCGGCCCCCTTTTGCCGCGGCCCCGCCTGCGACAGGGCTTCGCACCGTCCTGCCGCTAACATGATATCTATATTTTATCACGCTGTCAGCATAAAGTACAGGCTTTTTAAGTCAATATTAGAAAATAAATTTGCATACACAAAAAAAGAAACGCGATATTTTTTTGTAAACTGCACAAAAAGATATGGAAATAGCGCCAAATTCATGCTATACTGACAATATCCGGCATAGACAAAAAGCAGCAGACACCGGTGCCGCCGGAATAAATAAACAAATCCGAGAAAGGAAAGGATGTTTGGATGCAAGGCAAACGGAATGAAACAAAATTCAAAAGGGTGCTTTGTGCGGCGCTGGCGGTACTGTCGGTTGTATGGATGCCGCTGCCATCTTCGGCGGTGCGGGTACAGCCTGTTGCACAGGAGGGGGTCGTGACCCGATGGTACGGAACCTCCGGACAGGAGAAAAAGCTGTACCAAGCGGTCAGCAAGGCAGTGATTGCCGGAGAAAGCACATTGGATGTCACGCTGGACACCCCGATTCAGGACAAGAAAACCTTCCTCGAGTTCTGCCGACAGGCGGTGCATCAGGTCAGGAAGGATTATCCGGAAAGCTTTTTGGATAACCACACCGATTTTTTATACTACTACGATGAGCGTGGTTACTATCGGGTGGTCTATACCTTTGGTTATCTGTCGCTGGGCAAACAGGAAAAGACGGCGATGCTCGACGAGGTGGACCGCATCGTTTCTCAGGGTCAAAAAAAGACAACCAACGATGTGGCGCTCCTGCGCTATTTTCAGGAGACCCTGCGCAAGCGGGTGGATTATGACACGGTGGCAGCAAAGAGTGACTCGGACCATTATCCCAATTCCTTCCACGCCTATGGTGCGCTGATGGAGGGGAAGGCGGTCTGTCAGGGATATGCCTATGCCTTTAAGCTGCTGTGCGACAAGGCGCAGATTCCCTGCTGGATTGTGACCGGATATTACGGGGAGCCTCATGCGTGGAACTATGTCTGGCTGAATGGAAACTATTATCAGGTGGATGTGACCAGGGACGATACCTATGACCGCGCAAGCACCTCGCCCTATTTTCTGGCTGGTCAGGAGTATGCCAAGGATTACATTCTGGAAAAAAATGCGGCCCCCGGAGTTTTGGCAGAGAAGTCTTATACGGAGAGCCACCGCACCAAACGGGTGATTAAGCGCAAGGACAGCGGCGGCTTGAAGACTGAGCAGGGCCGCCGGTCTGAGTAATCAAGGAAAGAGTCGGAAACAGCATAGCTTTTTTATCAATCTTTTTTAACAAAGAGGAGGAAACTACAATGGAAGAAAAAAGAATTCGCTCGTACGGGATCACGATTGGTGAGCTTCCGACCGGAAGATACAACAAGATTACCGACGTGCCGGGCGTAACAGTCGGACATTCCACCATCGACACCGAGGAGCACAAAACAGGTGTGACGGTTGTGATGCCTTGTCAGGACAACATCTTTGCAAGCAAGATGCTGGCATCCTGCTTTGTATGGAACGGATTTGGAAAGACGACAGGCTTGGTGCAAATCAAAGAGCTGGGTACCTTGGAAACTCCAATCGTCCTGACCAACACTCTGAATGTCGGCTTGATGCAGGACGCACTGGTAGAATATATGGTTCGCCGCTGCGAGAAGGACGAGGTTCCGCTCAAGAGCCTGAACCCGGTTGTAGCAGAATGTAACGACAGCTATCTCAACCACATCAGCAAGCGTGCCGTCAAGGAGGAACATCTGTTTGCAGCAATCGATGCGGCAACCGAGGACTTCCAGATGGGCGATGTCGGCGCAGGTAAGGGAACCATCTGCCACGGTCTGAAGGGCGGTATCGGCTCGGCATCCCGAATCATCGAAATCGATGGCAAGCAGTACACCCTCGGCGTTATGGTACAGTCCAACTACGGCAGACTGGCTGACCTGACGATTGCCGGACATCCGGTTGGAAAGACCATCGCAGAGCTGGCAGCCGCTCCGAAAAATGAGTCGGACAAGGGCAGCATCATCATGGTGGTAGGAACCGACCTGCCGGTCAGCGAGCGTCAGCTGGAGCGCATCATCAAGCGTGCGAGCGTCGGTCTGGCTCGTTTGGGAAGCTATGTGGGACATGGCAGCGGCGAAATCATGATTGGTTTCTCGACCGCAAGCAGAACCGCATACGATGAGCAGAGCGTCCGCAGCATCGATGTCATTCCGGAAGGAATGATCGACCGTGCATTCCGCGCAACCGCAGAATGTACCGAGGAAGCAGTTCTGGACAGCATGATCTGTGCAAAAGCTGTTACCGGATGGGAAGACCACCACATCAACAGTCTGGCAGACTGGCTGGAAAACAGCCAGGTGCAGGACGCCCTTCGATAATCAAGAGTCATACCGGCAGGGGAGGGAAGGAACCCTGCCGGTTCAATCATAGAAAAGGAGACAGAGAATCATGATGGACATCAAACAAAGACTGAGCGATATCCTCAAACTGAATCTGCCAAAGGAGTACACCTCGGTATCCTACGCACTGATGGTGGATGGAGAAATCGTAGCGGCAGACGCACTGGGCAACGATGGAAGCAAGGAGAAAAATCCGGCAACCATCCGCCACACCTACAATGTCTGCTCGATTTCTAAGATTTTCTGCACCGTTGCAGTAATGAAGCTGGTAGAACAGGGCAAGGTGGAGCTGGACAGACCAATCTGTGAGTATCTGCCGCAGTTCACAATGCTGGACCCACGCTATCGCCAGATTACCGTTCGCCATTGTCTGAACCATGCCAGCGGTCTGCCGGGTACCCAGTGGAAGCATTTCTCCGCAACCCATGTTGGAGAGCTGGACAACGAAGCCTACTATCAGGAGGTATATGATTACCTTGCCAAATCCCACCTGAAAGCAGACCCGGGCCAGTATTCGGTTTACTGCAACGATGGCTTTACTCTGGCAGAGATGCTGGTAGCCAAGGTTTCCGGAATCCCGTTTGGACAGTTTTGCCAGACCCTGATTACCGACCCAATCGGAGCAGAGTCCACCCGCGTTTCCACCACCATCAACCCGGACTACCCGCTGATTCGAGAGGGACAGAAGCCGGCAGAGCATTTTTATTTGCAGGGCTGCGGCGGCTTTACCACCACCATGATCGACCTGTGCAAATTCGGTAATCTCTTCCTGACCGAAAATGAGGTCATCAGCGAGGAAAGCAAGGCCGAGATGAGAAAGATGCAGGGTGTGACCTTCTTGGAAGAGGACACCTCCTCCATCCGCTTTGGTCTGGGCTGGGACAATGTCATTTATGAGGACCCTGAATTTGATCTGGGCGAACATGTTCAGCTCAAGGGCGGCAACAGCTTCCAGTTCAGCAGCAAGCTGTTTGTCATCCCGAAATACAATGCAGTACTGACCATCAGCCAGACCCACGACTGTAAGTTGGATGAATCCCAGGAGATTCTGCGCCTGTTTGCAGTTTATATGCTGGAGGAAAAGGGCATCAGCCTGTACAAGAAATATCAGCCGATTCCGCAGGAGCTCATCGACCGCTTTGATGGCACCTATCTGGTTCCAAGTGCTGTCTACAACACTCACTTCTTTGGCACCGACCTGACTCTCACCAACGATAACCTGGAGGGCAAATCTCAGGCGGTTTATAAAAACCTGAAGTTTGACGGCAAGGATTTCTGGGACGAGCACGGCGAGCGTCATTTCTTCCGCGAAACAGAAAAAGGAAAATTCTTCTTCTCCACCTTCCGCAACAAGGTGATTCCGTCGATGATGAAGGCAGAGCCGCATCCGGCACTGTCCGATTGCTGGGAAAAGCGCGTGGGCAAACGCTATCTTGCAGTCGACCTCAGCGAGCAGGATATGGTCAGCGCAGAGATGATGAACGGCTTCACCCTCGGCAAGCTCCCGAAGATCGAGGGCGTGCTGGTCGCTTCCTTCAGCTCCCTGCCGGAGGGCGATGTCTATTCCAACTTTGAGGGCTGTGTCGTTCCATGCGACGACAACACCGCACAGGGCTTCCTGATGACACCGGCAAACGGCAGCCGCGATTTGATTGACCCTTACTTTGTCGAGATTGACGGCGTGGAGCATTGTTATGTTGCATCCTATCTGTACCGCGATGAGCAGGCACTGGAGGATTATGCAGGACAGAGCTTTGAAACCCTGCCGGAAAGCAAGTACAACTGCGTCTACCGCCTGACCTCCAAGCTGGAAAAACTGCCGGAGGTTCCAAAAGGCAGAAGACTGGTCGTTCTGAATAAGCAGATGGCTCCGATTTATGACAGCCAGAGCACAAAGGAACAGGAATACAAGCCAGTAGAAGAAGGCTATATTAACTTTATTTAACACAAAAAAGGACTCCTGACCGGTATGGTCGGGAGTCCTTTTTAGATGATGGCAAGAAAAAAAGAGTAAGGCTTTTGGCCTTACTCTTTTTATGTTCGGATTATTCGCCTACGTATGGCAGGAAAGCAACGTGACGAGCGCGTTTTACAGCAACTGTCAGCTGTCTCTGATG
>URFD01000037.1 GCA_900547015.1 uncultured Oscillospiraceae bacterium
CAATTATAAAAAATCAAAGGTGGTTGTTTGTTACTTGACTTCTTTAATTCTCATTATAATCAGGAATCGCAAATTGTCAATAGCTTAACAAAGAATTTTTTCAAAAAGGGAAAAACCGTCAAAAAGCCTATAATCAAGCCGAAAAATTAAGCAACTTTTCAGGATAAACCAAGCCTGAGAGAGGAGATGAGCGCATGATTTCCTATACCCTGATTCGGACCAAGCGCAAGACCGTGGCAATCCAGGTAAAGTCGGACGGCTCGGTTGCGGTGCGCGCGCCGCAGCGTCTGGCAAAGCGGGAAATTGACCGGGTGGTGCAGCAGAAGGAGGGCTGGATTCTGGCCCATCAGCAGCAGATGCAGCAGCGCCAACAAGTGCAGGAGTCCTTCTGCCTGTCGGACGGTCGGCTTCCGCTGTTGGGCGGCTGGCTTCCGATTACATACACCGATACCAAAACCCCGTTCTGCTCGCAGGGAACCTGCTTTCTGGCAAGGGGCGAGGAAGCAGAACTGTGGGAACAGGCAGAGCGGCTCTACCGTTCGATTGCCCGTGAACAGTTGGAAAGACGGGTCGCAGACTATGCAAACCGGATGGGTGTCCACCCGACCGGCCTGCGAATCACCGGAGCAAAGGGACGCTGGGGCTCCTGCTCGGGCAAAAACAGCCTGAATTTCAGCTGGCGGCTCATCCTTGCACCGGAGCATTGTGTGGACTATGTCGTGGTTCACG
Organism: uncultured Oscillospiraceae bacterium; assembly: GCA_900547015.1. Lineage (GTDB taxonomy): Bacteria > Bacillota > Clostridia > Oscillospirales > Ruminococcaceae > Negativibacillus. Next base: position 730 of record URFD01000037.1, read on the forward strand.
AGCTGTGCCACATCCTCCACCATGACCATAGCACGGCCTTCTGGCAGGAGGTGGAGAACTGGTTCCCCGATTGGCAGCAGTGTCGGGAGCAGTTGGGACAGCTGGCTCGTCAGCCGTGGTTCTCCAAATAAAAAACAACCCCACCTGCATCCGATGTCGGATGCAGGTGGGGTGCTGCACGATTAGCCCATCATGCTCGAGATGCTGTCCACAATGTCCCCGACGGCGTGTACAGCCTTTCCGGCCTTTTTCTTGAGCTGCTTGGCGGTGTTCTTTTTCTTGCCGGTCATCATATAAGCGGCGGTTCCGACCGCAGCGGTGACAGCTGCGCCGGTGAGAATGGTGGGAAGGTTCATTGCCATAACAATCACTCCAGTCTGATATTTGCTCCTGAGATGAAAAAGAAGCATCGGTTCTAGTATGCCGCCGCGGGCTGCGCTTAAACAAGGAAACGGTTTCCTTTTATGACAAAGCGCCGTTTGCCCGATTTGCCGCGCGCTCCAAGGCATGGCTTAGCACCCTCGGGCATAGGCATAGAGGGACTGTTCAAAAAAAGTTTGCGGTTAGACGATTCCGTTCGGAAGGGGAAATATGGTATACTAAAAAGCAAAGACCCCGATAGAAGGAGTGATTCCGTTTGAAACGAACCTTATTTAATTCCTCTCGGAGACCGGTGCGCCTGACGGCATGGGTGATGTCGGTTCTTCTGATTCTCACCACCCTGACCGGATGTCAGCAAGAAGCCCGCACCCCGACCGACCAGCACTTTTCACAGGTGGAGTATCAGCGACCCGATGGTCAAAGCGTGGTGCAGCTCATCGGGAAAGCGCAACAGCAGGCACAGGATGACCTACTGCCGCTTGGACTGCTTCATTCCTTGCGGAAAATCGGGGATGCCACCGAGGATTATTACAGCATGATGACCATTGCCCAAATCCGCAACTACGCCGATGTCAACGACACCTTCTACAGTGCGGAGATGGAGTATCTGGACACTTGGGATGCCCGCATCCAAAGCGAGTATAACCAGCTGTTCAAGATGATTCAGCAGTCGCGCTTCCAGTCGATGACCAAAGAAATCTACGGCAGCAGCGGCGCCGAGGATATGCAGATGAGCGCGCAGTCCAGCTCGAAGGAAATCCTCTCTCTTCAGGAGCAGGAAAAAAAGCTGGAGGCGCAGTATTACTATGAATATGCGCAGGCAACCGTCACCACCCCCGAAGGAGAGGTGCTTTTTTCCTCGCTGGAGCCGCAGGGTCAGACCGCTTATTATTCCCAGTTCATCGACCGCTATAACCAAACGCTCGGAGAGCTGTATCTCGAGCTGGTTTCGCTTCGCGACCAGATGGCGCAGCTGCTGGGCTATGACAGCTACACCGAGGTGGCGGACTTGAATATGCACCGTTCCAGCTATACCCGAGAGCAGATTCAACAGTTTCGGGAATTGCTCAAGCAGACGCTGGTGCCGGTGTACGGCGGCTACCTCGAGGATTTTTATCGGCGGGCGGAAAACCAGACCTCAGCAGGATATGTCTACCTGATGGGAGAACCGTCCCCGACCCCGCAGGGAGATTGGAAGGATACGCTGGAACGCTTTTCTCAGGTGTTTTCTAAGATGGCGCTGGAGACCGGGGAATGCTATGAGTATCTGCTTTCCCACGGCTTCATCGATGCCCAACCCTCCCAGACCAAGGCGAATGTGACCTTCAGCACCCTGATTTATTCGCTGAACACCCCCTTCCTCTTTGCCAATATGGATGGCAGTGAGAATGATGTTTACAGCATCTCCCATGAATTTGGCCATTGTTTTGCAATCTGGGAACAGCTCAAGCGCGGCTCCCGCAGTGAGGGACGCAGTATGGATGTCTGCGAGATTCACTCTCAGGCGATGCAGATGATGACGCTGCCCTATTACGAAGCGTTCTATGGGGAGGATGCCGATGTAGCGCGCCGCTATGATGTGTTCACCATTGTGTCCGGCATTTTGACTGCGGCGCTCAACGATGAGTTTCAGGAGCAAATCTACCGGCAGCCACAGATGACGGTGGACCAGCTCAACGAGCTGTATTTGGAGCTGGCGCTGGAATACGGTCTGGTGGTGGAATCGCCCTACTCGGATTTGCAGACCTTTTCCAAGGGCTGGTTTACCACCAACCAGTATTTTGATACCCCGTTCTATGCCATCGACTATTCCCTGTCCGGCTGCGTGGCGCTGGAATTTTTGCAGAGGAGCATGGAAGATTCCCAAGGTGCGCTGGACACCTACCTTGTGCTGGTGCGTCAGGATGCCGGCTATGACTTTTTGACCGTACTGGAAAAGACCGGGCTGCAATCTCCGTTTTCAGAGGAACAGCTCGTCGAGCTGTCCGAGCTGCTCGGGGATATCCTGCAAGGAACCATCAAGCTCGCTGCCTGATTGCAGGCGGATTTCCAGTTTTTTTGCGTTGTCATCCGGCACCCCTCCTGTTATAATAAAGCTGCAAATCTATGATATTTGTAGAGTATAACATGGAAAGGAAGGTATCGAGATGCGCACAGAACATACAGAACATACCGCAGAAGAAAAGCCGGTTCATCGGCTGTTGGAGGAACAGTCGGAGGAGCTCAAGAGCTACATCGACCAGAAGCACCGCGAGATGGAGGAGCTGCTGGCAGAAAGCGAGGGCAGACTGTCCGAGCAGCTGCGGGAAAAGCAGCGATAGACCGCCCCGCCGACCGAAAGAAAAAACGCTGAAGGAAATTTTCCTTCAGCGTTTTTTGTACCCTTTCTTAAGCGGGCTGAATCAGACGATGGGCAAGCAGCGTCTCAAAGGTGTTGATGATGCCGCAGTGCTCCACGATTTTCCCATTTTCGATTCGGTCGATGTTGATGCCGTTAAAGCGCAGGTGCTTGCCGGAGGGCGGAATCCCCATCCAGTCGTCCAAATGGGTTCCCTCCATCACACATTCCGAGATGACAGTATCTCCGTCGCTGTATTGCCGGATGACCCTCATGCGGCAATCCGGGCAGAACTGCCGCATCCAAAGAAGATTTTGGCGCATCCCGTCAATGCCGGTCGGGATTAGCTCCTCTCCCTCCCGCAGCACACAGTCCTCTGCCACCAGCTCGGGCAGCTCGTCGAGCAGCTGATTGGAAAACACGACCTCGTAGAAATGACGAATCAACTCCTGATTGTCCATGAATCAAGCTCCTTCCAGAATGTTTGCTGTGCCCTACAGGGGAATTTCCCCGGCAAGCAGCAGCTTGGCTTTTTTATAGGATGCCTCGTCCCCGACAATCAGGATGCAGTCTCCGGCAAAAAACTGGGCATGAGGTCCGGGAGAGAGGATGGTGCTGCCGTGACGCTTGATGGCGATGATGGTCGCGCCGGTGTTGTTCCAGAAATGGACTGAAGCGATGGTGTTGCCCACCAGCGGACACCGCTCGTGAATCACCAGCTCAAACGGGGTCAGCGGATTGAGATAATTAAAGCGGTCGTTGGCATCCAGCAGGATGTTGATATTCTCCTGCAAACGGGTGTTCAGCTGCTTCTGCTCCTGCATCAGACGGTCGATGTGGTTCTTGATGCTGTCCAGAGAGGCGCGCTCGCTGGACTTGGAGAGAAATTCCTCGGCCTTTTCCACCGAGCAGATGACGATGCCGGAGCCCTGTCGGACATCCAGCACCCCGACCTGTCCCAGCAGAAAGACGGCGCGCCGCACCGTCTCGGGCGAGACATTGTACTGGCTGGCAAGGGTAGAGCGTCCGTGCAGCTTTTCTCCCGGGCGATATTTTCCGTTGACGATTTTGGATGCGATGTCAATCGCAATTTGCTTGTACACAGCTTTTTCGCTGGTGGTGTGGGGCATATGTTCTTCCGACCTTTCCCTCAGAATCGAGGGGCTTTCTCTGCTGTCCGGCAGAGGGACCTCTCTTTTTTTAATACGATAAACAATAGCATAAAGCTGCCGGAATGTAAAGCACGAACTATAATAAGGAAAAATCCTTGATGTTCTGGCGATCCATCAGCACTGCCAGCTCCTTTTCAAACATGACGCCGTAGCGGGTGTCGGAGGAGTAGCTGAAGGTGGTCTTGATGCACCGCTCGACAAAATAGGTTGCCCTGCCCATCGCAATCGGCAGGCTGTCTCCGGTCAAAAAGCCTCCGGTCAGCACGCTGGCAAACAGGTCGCCGGTACCCGGATAGGAGACCGGGACATAGTTGCAGTCGATGCACCAGAAGGAATTGTTGCTGCGGTCGTACCCGATGTTGCAGATTTGCCCGGAAGCCATCGGCACCCCGGTGACCACCACAAAGTTTGGCCCCAGCTCGCCCAAGCGCGCCAGCAGGCTCTTTGCCTGAGAGCGGGAAAGGCCCTCGCTGAAAAACGGGATTTTCAGCAGCATACAGGCCTCGGTCAGATTGGGGGTGATGATGTCCGCCACCTGAACCAGCTCGCCCAAGCGCCGCCGCATATCCAAGGTGATGGTGCGATAGGGACGGCCATGGTCTCCCATAACCGGGTCTACTACGGCAAGGGCATCTTGATAGGTGGAGAAGAAGCGCAGACAGTGGTCGATTTGCTCCTGCGAGCTTAAAAATCCGCTGTATACACATTCAAATTCCAGCCCCAGCCGGCGGTAATGTTCCAGACACGGCAGGGTAAAGTCGGACAGGTCGCGCAGCTCCACCTGTCCCAAACCACCGGTGTGGGTGGAAAAAACGGCGGTCGGCACCGGACAGACCTGCACCCCCATAACAGACAGGGTTGGCAGGATAACAGATAAGGAGCAGCGGCCAAACCCCGATAGGTCATGGATGGCTGCAACGCGTTTTGGACGATCGTGCATAAGCGGACCCCCTCCCGAAAAAAGCTAGGATTTTGTTCCTATTATAACACGGGGATGCCCTGCACGCAAACACGCCGGTCGACGCAGGGCGAGGAGCGGTTGGAAGTAACGCTGAAAAACGCTGAAATATTTTTAACAATCTAAACAAAAACAAATTCTGCCAAGGCGGCGGCTTTATGCAATACAAGGGAAATTCAAAAAACGCTGGAAACCAGCCGATTTTCGAGATATAATGATAGGAGAAATTTTGTCATGACCGGTAGTGTTTGGGGGCAGGGTTCCTCCTGTATGTCCGGTATGCTGCGCCGCTGTGCAGACAAAAGGGGTCACAAAGCGGCGATATGAAGCAACATCGGGCCGAAGCCGATTCCTGTCGGGTCCGGCATCTTGGAGTTAGAGAAGGAGAGTTTGACGTGATTAGAACCGATTTAAGAAACATCGCCATCATCGCGCACGTTGACCACGGTAAGACCACCCTGGTTGACCAGATGCTCAAGCAGAGCGGCACCTTCCGTGAGAACCAGTCCGTACAGGACCGTGTCATGGATAACGGCGACCTCGAGCGTGAAAGAGGCATCACCATTCTGGCAAAAAATACCGCAATCAATTATAAAGGCACCAAAATCAACATCATCGACACCCCCGGACACGCGGATTTCGGCGGCGAGGTAGAGCGTATCCTCAAGATGGTAGACGGCGTTATCCTGCTGGTAGACTCCTTTGAGGGCCCAATGCCGCAGACCCGCTTCGTTCTGTCCAAGGCACTGTCTCTGGGCCATAAGGTCATCATCGTTGTCAACAAGACCGACCGTCCGGATGCCCGCAACGAGGAGGTAACCGAGGAGGTCTACGACCTGCTGTTTGATTTGGATGCAAACGAGGAGCAGCTGGAAAGCAAGATTCTCTACTGCTCGGGCAAAGAGGGAACCGCTTCCTACGAGCCGGGTGTCCGCGGCGAAAATCTGGACATCCTGTTCGACACCATCCTCGAGGAGATCCCGGCTCCTCAGGGTGACCCGGAAGGCCCGGTACAGATGCTGATTTCCTCCATCGACTACAACGACTTCGTTGGACGCATCGGCATCGGCAGAATCACCCGCGGCACTCTCAATGTCAATGACCAGGTCATCGTCTGCGACTACCATGACCCGTCCGTTTCCTACCGCTCCAAGATTGTCACCCTCTACCAGATTGAGGGTCTGCAGCGTGTTCCGGCTCAGACCGCAACCGTCGGCGATATCGTTTGTATCTCCGGTATCGAAAAGCTGAGCATCGGCCAGACCATCTGTGCGCCGGATGTACCGGAACCGCTGGAATTTGTTAAGATTTCCGCACCGACCGTTGAGATGACCTTCTCGGTCAACAACAGCCCATTTGCCGGCAAGGAAGGGAAATTCCTGACCTCCCGTCATCTGCGCGACCGTCTGTTCAAGGAAACCCTCAAGGACGTTTCCCTGCATGTTTATGAGACCGAATCCACCGAGGCCTTCCGTGTTGCAGGCAGAGGTGAGATGCATCTGTCTATCCTCATCGAAACCATGCGCCGTGAAGGCTATGAATTCCAGGTCAGCACCCCACAGGTACTGTTCCAGCAGGAAAACGGCAAGACCCTCGAGCCAATGGAGCAGCTGGTTGTGGATGTTCCGGACTTTGCTACCGGCTCGGTTATGGAAAAGATGGGCACCAGAAAGGGTACCCTCGTTTCGATGAACCCATTCAACGGCCGCACCAAGCTGGAATTCATCGTTCCTGCCAGAGGCCTGTTCGGCTACCGCAACGAGTTCCTGACCGACACCAAGGGCGAAGGTATCATGAGCTCGGTATTCTATGGCTACGAGCCATTCAAGGGCGATATTCCAAAGCGTGCTACCGGTTCTCTGGTTGCCTTTGAGACCGGCACCGCTGTCACCTACGGTCTGTACAATGCACAGGAAAGAGGAACCCTCTTTATCGGTGCAGGTGTAGAGGTATACGAGGGCATGATCGTTGGCCAGTCTCCAAAGGATGAGGACATCGTGGTCAACGTCTGCAAGAAGAAACACATGACCAATACCCGTGCATCCGGAAGCGACGATGCACTCCGCCTGATTCCACCAAAGATTATGAGCTTGGAGCAGGCAATCGAGTTCATCACCGACGATGAGCTGATTGAGGTAACCCCAAAGAGCATCCGTATGAGAAAACGCATCCTCGATAAAGCGGAGCGTATGAAGGCTTGGAGCAAGAACAGATAATCAAAACCTTGCCTGTTTCGATTCAGATTAAAAAATCCCGGGACTGCGGTCCCGGGATTTTTTGCGTTGTGCCACCCGTCTGGAAATGGCCTATTATATAGGAAGAATCCATCAAAAATACGGTGGCGGTCAATTTACATTTTAATCGATATTTTTTTAACCTTCATTTACAACGCATTAACAAACAAATTTTTATCCCGTGTATAATAAGGATGTACTCAACAAGAGAACGAAGCCGCATCGTTCGTTGGGTATTTGCTCTACCCTCCTCAAAAAACACACCTCAGAAGAAAAACCCCTGTCCTAGGACAGGGGTTTTTTACTTTGAGTTTACAGAATTCCTATCGGAGCAGGTTGCCGACCAGAACGCCGTAATAGTTTCCGAGAACATAGCCCAAGGTGCCAATCAGCAGAACTGGGCCGACCAGCTGATTCCAGCCCTTGGAGATTGCCATTGCAGCAGCGGTGGTAGGGCCGCCGATATTGGCGTTGGAGGCCAGAATGATTTCCTCCAGATTGATTTTAAAGATTTTGCCAAAGACCAGAGTAACCAGCATATTGCAGGCAACAATGATAGAAGCGTACACCAGCAGCAGAGGAGCCTGTGTGATGATGCTCATGATGGAGGCGGGCGCCCCGATGACCGCAAAGAAGATATAGATTAAGAAGGTTCCGATTTCGTTTGCACCGGGCGCGTCGTTGAATATCTTCGGGAAGGCGGTCGCACAGGTCATGGTGATGGTGGTCATGATGAGGTACTTGTTGCCCAGCAGTTGATTGAGGAAGAAGGTTGCACCCTCCGCCGGGAACAGCCCTGCAAAGAAATTGGCAATGGCGGTGGAGATTGCCACGATGATGGTGGAGGCCGCAAAACAGAAGGAGATGTTCTGCAAGGAGATTGGCTTTGCCTGCCAGTAGTTTTCGGCGCTGCCGCCGTTGCCGGCTTCCACCTGGTCAATCAGAGGGTGCTTGTAGTGCTTGCGGAAAAAGTGTCCGGACGGAATGGCAATCAGAACAAAGAAGTACAGAGCCATCAGCAGGTTGTCGGCAACAACTGCCTGAGAGCTTAATTCACCGGATGCGCCGAAGGTGTCTGCCATCGCAGCAAAGTTGACCGAGCCGCCGACATAGGTGCCGGAGAACATGGCAGCGACCTTGTTGAGGTCCGGCACAAACTTGTGCAGAGCGACGAAGCCGCCCAGCGCACCCAGAACGGTACCGACCGAACTAATGAGATAGATGAAAAGCAGCTTGCCGCTCTCTTTTCCGATCTTCTTGATGTTGCACTGGAACAGCAGCAACGGAATTGCCAGAGGAACCGCATAGGACCAAACGCTGTCATAGACGGGGGACTCGGTTGGGACGATGCCGGCATTGGACAGAATCATCATGCCCAGCAGAGCCAGGACGCATCCGGTTAGCTTGGAAGCCCATTGATACTTCTGCTCGAGCCAGATGGACAATGCTGCGACACCAACAAGACAAGCCCACAGTGCCCAGGTGTTGTCGGCGCTGATCAGAGATGACATAATAAACACACTCCTAAAATTTTGATGATGACAGAAGCTGCGGCAGCTCGCCAAAGCCTCATTTCGCCCATTATAACATAATTCGAGGGCTTGTGCTATCCTTCTAAAAAATTGTACCGCGAAAAACTACAAAATTCAGGGGACGGTCAGCTGACCGTTTGAAAACCCACAAAAAAGAAGAATAATTTGTATACGGATTGTAAATTTGCAAATAACATTATATAACTCGCTTGACATAATTAATAATACGGAGTACAATAATCATGAAATCACCGAAAGAAGGTGTTCCAAAAACCCAATGAGTAAAAGTGTATACAGTCTGGTGCTCAGCGATGATGTGGTGGCGGCGGTGGACCGTGCAGCCTATTCATTGGGGAGCAGCCGTTCTAATTTAATCAACCAAATTCTGGCGGAATATGTCTCATTCATCACGCCGGAAAAAAGACGCAAGGATATTTTCGATGCGCTTGCATCGGTCATCGGGGGCTTCGAGCCGTTTCAGGTTCAGACCCGTGGCTCTGACAGCATCCTGAATATCCGCAGTCCGCTGCGGGTCAAGTACAATCCCACCATTAAATATACCGTCGAGCTTTCCCGCGGCAGCGGCAGTGAAATCGGGCAACTGAAAATCATGACGCGCACCCAGTCGGAGGCGCTGATTAAAATGCTCGATGAATTTTTCTGCCAGTTCAGCCAAATTGAGCAGCGGTATCTCCGCCGGCTTTTCCCCGAGCTTCGACCCCATTACAAGATAGGACAGGGCAGGCTGGTCCGAAATTTTTCGCTGCTCAAGGATGGATGTAAAAACCATGAGATTGGCAGCGCCATCGCCGCCTATATCCAGATGATCGACCGTGCGCTCAAGGAGTGCATCGGCCAGCCCCCCGAGTGCTGGGAGGAGCGAATCGAAGCGGTCTATCTGGAATACCTCAAGGAAACCCCCATTATCTGCTGATTCACAAAATCCCATAGAAAGACACAGACCACGAAATGTGAGGTGTGAACAAGAATGAATGCACAAAAATTTACACAGAAATCCCTGGAAGCCATCCAGCAGGCCAATGACCTCGCGCTGGAACATAACAATATGCAGATCGAGCAGGAGCATCTGCTGTACGCCCTGCTGACCCTTGACCAGAGCCTGATTGCCCAGCTCCTGAAGAAGATGGGAATCGACCCGCAGGCAGTGACCCAAGCGGTGAAGAAGGAAATTGATAAGATGCCCGGAGTCACCGGCTCGGGGCGGGAAGCAGGCAAAATCTATGTGGCGCAGGATGTGGATTCGGTCCTTGCCAAATCGGAGAAGATTGCTGATTCGATGAAGGACGAATATGTCTCGGTTGAGCATCTGATGATTGCGCTGCTCGAAAATCCAAACCGTCATCTGCGCGAGATTTTCGACCTCTTTAAAATTGAGAAGAACAGCTTCCTCAAGGTGCTCCAGCAGGTTCGCGGCAATACCCGTGTTACCAGCGATTCCCCGGAGGGCACCTACGATGTCCTGAAAAAATACGGCCATGATCTGGTCGAGGACGCCCGCAACAAGAAGCTCGACCCGGTCATCGGCAGAGACGCAGAGATTCGAAATGTCATCATGATTCTGTCCCGAAAGACCAAGAATAACCCAGTTCTGATCGGTGAGCCTGGTGTCGGTAAAACCGCAATCGCAGAGGGTCTTGCCCTGCGAATCGTCCGTGGAGATGTTCCGGCAAGCCTCAAGGATAAGACCATCTTCTCGCTGGATATGGGCGCGCTGATTGCCGGCGCAAAATTCCGCGGCGAATTTGAAGAGCGTCTGAAGGCGGTTCTGGGCGAAATCAAAAAGAGCGAAGGCAAGATCATCCTCTTTATCGATGAGCTGCACACCATCGTCGGCGCAGGCAAGACCGAAGGCTCGATGGATGCAGGCAACCTGCTCAAGCCAATGCTGGCACGAGGCGAGTTGCACTGTATCGGTGCCACCACCCTCAACGAGTACCGCCAGTATATCGAAAAGGATGCTGCGCTCGAGCGTCGATTCCAGCCGGTGCTGGTCGCGGAGCCAAGCGTTGAGGATACCATCTCCATCCTGCGTGGACTCAAGGAACGCTACGAGGTTTACCACGGCGTTAAGATTCAGGACGCTGCGCTGATTGCAGCAGCAACCCTGTCCGACCGTTATATCTCCGACCGATTCCTGCCGGATAAAGCCATCGACTTGGTGGACGAAGCCTGCGCGATGATTCGTACCGAGATGGATTCGATGCCGACCGAGATGGATGAGCTCAACCGCAAGATCATCCAGCAGGAAATCGCCCAAGCCGCTCTCAAGAAGGAGGAGGACAAGCTCTCCCACGAGCGTCTGGAAACGGTCACCAAGGAGCTTGCCCAGCTGCGGGAAAAATTCAATTCGATGAAGGCACAGTGGGACAACGAAAAGGCCGCCATCACCAAGGTCCAGAAGCTGCGTGAGGAAATCGAAAAGATGGGCGGAGAGATCGAGCGTGCCGAGCGCGAATATGATTTGAACAAGGCCGCCGAGCTCAAATACGGCAAGCTGCCGCAGCTCAAATCCGAGCTGGAAAAAGAAGAAAAGCTGGCAGAAGAAGCCCAGCAGTCCAGCCTCGTTCGGGATAAGGTAACCGAAGAGGAAATCGCAAAGGTAGTCGGCAAGTGGACCGGCATCCCAGTCTCCAAGATTATGGAGGGCGAACGCGAGAAGCTGCTGCACATGGAGGACATCCTTCATCAGAATGTCATCGGTCAGGATGAGGCCGTCCGTCTGGTCAGCGAGGCAATCCTCCGCTCCAGAGCCGGCATCTCCGACCCGAACCGTCCAATCGGCTCCTTCCTGTTCCTTGGCCCAACCGGTGTCGGCAAGACCCAACTGGCTAAGACTCTGGCTAAGACCCTGTTCGACGACGAGAACAATATGGTTCGAATCGATATGAGTGAGTACATGGAGAAATATTCCGTCTCCAGATTGATCGGAGCGCCTCCGGGATATGTCGGCTATGAGGAGGGCGGCCAGCTCACCGAGGCAGTCCGCCGCAGACCATACTCGGTTGTCCTGTTCGATGAGGTCGAAAAGGCCCACCCGGATGTCTTTAATGTCCTGCTTCAGGTGCTGGATGACGGCAGAATCACCGACTCTCAGGGTCGTACCGTAGATTTTAAAAACACCATCATTATCCTGACCTCCAACTTGGGCTCCTCCTATATTTTGGAAGGCATCACCCCGGACGGAGAGATCAGCCAGAAGGCCAAGGACGAGGTCAACGCTCTGCTGAAGACCAGTTTCCGTCCGGAGTTCCTGAACCGTCTGGATGAGATTGTGTTCTATAAACCGCTCACCCGTGAGAATATCGGCAGCATCATCGACCTGCTGATGAAGGATCTCCAGAAGCGTCTGGAAGCAAAACAGATCAAGCTGACCATGACCGATCGCGCAAAACAGTTTATCATCGATAATGCCTATGACCCAATCTACGGCGCAAGACCGCTCAAACGTTATCTGCAAAGCCATGTAGAAACCATGCTCGGCAGAAAGATAATCGCCGGCGAGATTGGCTCTCCGGATGAAAACGGCGGAGATTGCCATGTTCAAATCGATGCCGAAAACGGCGAGCTGGTCATCCGCTAGTTCCCAAAACAGGCTCGGGGATTTTCCCCGAGCCTGTTTTTTTTTCGCAAGACCCCGGTAAGAGTGGGGGGATGCAAGAAAACATGATTTCCAGAAGTATTTCTTGGGCGATGTATTTCCCGGGCAATATATTTCCAGAGGTATTTCCGACGGGATTAGCAAAGATAGCTAAAAACTTTATTCTACTATTGTGATGTTTTGAGGTTGACATTATTAGAACAATAAGATATGATAAGAACGACAGCATATTTATTAGAATCCCCCCGACGACACGAAAATCAGGAGGTACGACATGAAGCTGCTTCGTAATTTATGGTTCACTTTGGCAATCACTTTGACTATGGTTTGCGCTTTGTGCGCCTGTCAGCCCAAGGGCCCCGATGAATCGAAGGTTACCGATTTGATCAAGCAGGCGGAGGAAATCTACCATGCAAACCACAACACCCTTCCAAGCGTAGAAAATCTGCTGATGTTCCAAAATAAAAATAACCCAACCGACATTCGATATTATGACGAAGTTGCCGACTATGACAAGGTCGTTTCGGCTGTCTTTACCGAGAATGGAATCCAGCAGTTGGAGCACTCCTCTTTTCAGGAAGGGCCGGTCATCTTTCGGCGGGCCGGAAAAGTGTATCACATCAGCAATGTAATCGACAAAATGAGTATCGTTTATTTTGATGGCATTGATTCGGTGAAGCTGGTCAAGAACAAAGGAAACAGCTATACCTATCAGGTGGAATCAAGGCCGAAGAGCCGCGGAGAGTCGCTGGATGACCCTCTTGTTTGGGGCGAGCCGAAGCAATATCAAATCACAGTGGTCGAAAAGGACGGCACGCTCCTGATGGACGATTTTCCTTATCCCGCTGTCACCAACGAAGGCAATATTGACATGGAGGACTACATCCTTGCGGAGTAGCACCTCTATCGATTGCGATTCATCCACATAGCAACAGGACAGCCCTCACCCGGCTGTCCTGTTGCGCTACAGAGGATGATTTCCGAAGATTATTTCCTAGGAAATAATCTTCGGGAAATCCAGAATCCACACACAACGAAGGAGGAAGTTTGATGAAAAACAAAAAAACGGAAGACCGTTTTAGAGCAAATGGGTACAA
>URFD01000038.1 GCA_900547015.1 uncultured Oscillospiraceae bacterium
TGCTTACCATTTCTGCAAAACCGTGCCGCCTCTTGCATCCCCCGGAGAATCGAATTTCATTCGATTCTCATGGCGGAGGTGTAGAAACAATGATTTCCGCCTTGCGATAACTCCGCCTTGTAGCATTGTCGAATTATGGCAACAAAAAAAGAGCCCTCTTGCGAGGACTCTTTTTTCATGCCGAAATCTTAGCGGCAGTTTGTTTCTCTGCTGGAAGTACCTTTCAGGTTGCATCCGCTGTCTCTGTTGGTGGTACCTTTCAGGCTGTCGCTTCCGTTGTTTCTGCTGGAAGTGCCGTTCAGGGTGGTGCCGTTCTTTCTGTTAACGGTTCCGCTCAGGCTGGTGCCGCTGTTGCCTCTGGTGGAGGTACCTTTCAGGCTTTCGCTGTTGCCTCTGGTGGAGGTGCCTTTCAGAGTGGTGCTGCCGTTGCCTCTGGTGGAGGTACCTTTCAGGCTGTCGCTTCCGTTGTCTCTGGTGGAAGTACCTTTCAGAGTGGTGCTGCCGTTGCCTCTGGTAGAAGTGCCTTTCAGGCTGGTGCCGCTGTTGCCTCTGGTAGAAGTACCTTTCAGGCTGTCTTTGCCGTTGCCTCTGGTAGAAGTGCCTTTCAGGCTGGTGCCGCTGTTGCCTCTGGTGGAAGTACCTTTCAGGCTGTCTTTGCCGTTGCCTCTGGTAGAAGTACCTTTCAGGCTGGTGCTTCCGTTGCCTCTGGTAGAAGTGCCTTTCAGGCTGTCGCTGCTGTTGCCTCTGGTGGAGGTGCCATACAGTTCATTTCCGCCATTATTTCTGCTTGCGGAAGTGCCATACAGACAGTCAGCGCTTACGCTAACCGAAGAACCAATTGTGAGTACTGCGGCGGCTGCCAGAGAAAGTACCTTTTTGTTCATGATGTAATCGCTCCTTTTTGTGGTTGTGGGGCATGGTCCCCGCAGACAAATGCTGCCGCAGGCGCCCTCAATGTGGTAAATATGGGGAAGATCTTTTGGAATCTCCGTTATATACGGTTTTATTTTAGCATACCTGTCCGCTAAAATCAACCAATTTTACAGGCTGGCGGACATTTTTTGGGCTTACTCCGCCACGACATAGCGTCCCAGCGTCTTGGTCCGGATGAGATATCCGCTGATGCGCTGTCCATCCTTGCCCACAAACAGCCCCTTGGCATATTCTGCCTCCGGCTGGGTGAGCGTGCCGTCCTCCTCGATCTGATAGAGCGTCTGACCCTCCTGTGCCGCCAGAAACAGCTCGCCGGTGCGCGCAAAGCTCTGCTCGCCCGTATCAAAGCAATAGAAGCGGTCTGCCTCCTGTCCGGTCAGCTCGTTGACCCGCTCGGCCAGCTCCTTTTGGTAATCGGTGTCCAGCTTCAGATAGATGCTTTCGCCCCGGTACATCCTCACGCTGAAAAAAGCGTTGTCGCCAAAATCAAAGACGGCATTTCCCTTCTGTGCGCTGCGCACCCCTGCCGCCGATACCGCGGTCGATGCCATGCACATCATCACAGCCAGCGCTGCGGCTGCCAGCTTTTTCATGTGGGTTCCCTCCTTTGTCCGCAATTTTTCGGTTGATCTCTTTTTCCCTTTGCTGTTTCTTTCCGGCGGTATTTTTTACATCCTCCGGAAATATCTTCATTATATACCCCCGTCCCCCAAATTGCAACCGCCGCGACCGCTTTTTCCGTCTGGGAAATCTTCCCTTTGATTGCTTTTCTTCCTATTAAATTGTAAAACCTGTTCTATCTCGCTTGAAAATCCTCCTTCTGCATGATACAATGAAGCTGAGGACAGCACCATGGCTGCCCTGCTGCGCTTGCAGCAAACCATCAGCGAGGACACAGATAGGCTCGCAGCTGCGGCTGCGCCCCCTCAAATGCTGAAATCTCATTTTTAGATCGGAGGTAACCACTATGAAAAAATTACTGACTATTGTTCTGGCTGCATCGATGGCACTTGCGCTGAGCGTCAATTCGTTCGCTCTGGGCAATTATGTGCTTTCCACCGATGCGCTTGACAGCGAAGAACCTATCGCAGAAGAACCGGTTGAGGAAGAGCCAACCACCGAGGAACCGGTTGAAACCGAAATCGTGAAACCAAATCCGGACACCGGCGCCGAGAGCTTTGTCGGCGTTGCTGCTGCCGCAGCTGCTGTTGCAGGCATCGGCTTGGTTGCTCTGAAAAAGAAATAAGGCTGTCTGACAGCTTCTCCAACCACCAAAGGGAGAGGGGACCATGTGATGGTCCCCTCTCCCTTTTTGGTCTATTGGGCGGTCATGCTTTCCTCATCATCCTTCTGATAAGAAACCCAGCGGTCCCGTCCGGTATTTTTCGCCGCATACAGTGCCCGGTCTGCATTGGCAATATCGCGCTTCCATTCCGATGCCTGCTTTGGCAAGCCGGTACAAATCCCCAAGCTGATGGTAACGGTGCGCAGGTCCTCATCCGAAAATCCAATGACCAGCTCCCGAACCACCTGATTGAACATCTCGGCTTTTTCCTCTGCTTGTCGGCGGTCCACTCCGATTCCCAGATACAGAAATTCCTCTCCACCGTAGCGAATCAGGTACTCCGATTGCGGCTGAAGCTCCTGTTACAACCTCCAAGCCACTCGGCGCAGACATTCGTCTCCCTGAAGATGCCCATAGGTGTCGTTATAGTCTTTAAAGTGGTCGATGTCCAGCATCATCACCGTCAGAGCCTTTCCCTCCCGGATGCAGTCGGCATAGATTTTCTCCATCTGCTCCTCAAGAAATCTCCGATTTCTCAGCCTTGTCAGAGAATCGTGACAAGCCAGCTCTTCCAGACGACGGTTTTGCTCCTCAATCAGCTGCTGTTCCAGATAATGCCGACGCTCCTGATAATAGCGGTAGCAGCAGATAAACGCCGACATCACCGACATCACCGTTAGATTGATATAGCTGCTGTGATTATCGATTTGACCCGGCTGGAACATCGGAAGGGTTCCGCACACCACCGCCAAAAAGACCCCGTAGATGGTGATGGCTTGCAGCGGTGTAAAGCAAGCCACTATGGAAAGGGTCATCGCCGTGATGAGATAGACGCTGATGTTTTGGGAAACACGCTGGTCGTACACCGTGATTCCGGCGCACCAAGCCAAAATCAGGACTGAATAAACCACCTGAAAATACAAAACCCCTCTCACGTGCTGCGGCAGTCTTTTTTGAAAGAAAAAGCACAAGCACAGCCCTACGGCTGTCAACAGCAGCATGATCACATACATCCTCATGTAGACCCGACTGGGGACAGACTGAAGCCGTCCATGGGTATAAACCAGCACATACGCAATATTGTACACCTGAATCGCCGCAATGATAATCAGGAAACCAATCGAATAGCGCAGGATTTTCTGAGCGCAAAACAGCTGATATCCTTCCTCCTGCTGGGGAGACATGGGACAGCACAATGTTTTGAATCGTTCCTTCATTTCTTTTCTTCTTCGGTCGTGCAGGAGAAGCTACTCCTCCCGACCTTTTCCTCCTCTTTGAGATGCCCTTCGGAATTCCTCCACAGTGTCTTCCTTCACCCATTTTCCAAAGGCCAAAGAATCCTTGGACGGGATATATCCCAAATCCTGATACCCCAGCTTCTTGAGCAGGGAGATACTCGGTGTGTTCTCTGGTTCTACAAAGCAAATCCACTCCCAATCCAAAGCCTGACGATGCAAATGCTCTATCAGGGCACTGAGGGCCTCCAGCGCATAGCCCTTGCGGTGGTGGCGATTGGAAATGGTATACCCAAGGCTGATGGTTCGATCGCTGGGCATCACTACAATTTCCCCTACCATCTCTCCGGTCTGCTTCAAGGCAACCGCCATAATGCAGGGCGCATCCAACGAGAGGACATCGTCCCGATGCCGTTCAACCAATGCCCGGATGCCTTCTCTGTCCTTGGTTTGTCCGCGCTGATACCTTGCACAGCTTTCGTGATTGCGATAATCGTACATCACCTGTGCATCCTGCGGTTCCAAGCTCCGCAGAAGCAGGCGGTCTGTCGTCAGAAAAATCACCGAAATTTCCTTCTTTCTTTCAATCGACTGTTTTTCGCCCGTTTACTTGTTCTTTCTGATTCGAGACAGCAGGCAGATATTTTCACAGTGTGCGGTTTGTGGGAAGAGGTCTACCGGCTGGATGCTGCAAACCTGATAGCCGCCCTGCACCAGCACCTGCAAATCCCGTTTCTGGGTCTGTGGGTCGCAGGAGATATAGACGACCTTTTCCGGCTGAAGGCGGCACACCGAGCTCAGGAATGCCTCATCACTTCCGCTTCTCGGCGGGTCCATCACCACAACATCCAGCTGTTCTCCGCGCTCTGCCATCCCGGTCATAAACTCTCCGGCATCTCCGCAGAAGAAACGAGCGTTTGTGACCCCGTTTCGTTTTGCGTTGTTGACCGCGTCGCGCACCGCATCCCGATTGAGCTCCACGCCGATGACCTCTTTGGCATGGTCTGCCGCAATCAGCGAGATGGTTCCGATTCCGCAGTACGCATCCAGCACACGCTCTGTTCCGGTGAGCTGCGCCATCTGCATCGCTCTCTGATAGAGGATTTCGGTCTGCTTCGGGTTCACCTGATAGAAGGAGCGCGGAGAGATGACAAAGCGCTTTCCGCACAGAACATCCTCAATCCAGCCCTTGCCGTACAGCACACGCTCCTGGTCTCCCAGCACCATGCTGGTGTGCTTTGGATTGCAGTTCATCACGATGGTCGTGATTTCCGGATGCTGTTCCCGCAGCATCCCGACAAATTTGCTGCGTCCCGGAAATACCATCGAAGCCGTTACCAAAACGACCATGATTTCCCCGCTGGCAAAGCCGCGGCGAATCAGGACATGGCGCAGCAGCCCGGTCTCATTATCCTCGTCATAAGGGAGCAGCTTGCACGACTTCATGATCTGGCGGATGGAGCGCACGATTTCGTCCGCCTTCTCATCCTGAATCATGCAGCGGTCCACCGCTACCACCCTGTGGCTGTTTTCCTCGTAGATTCCGGAAACAATCTGCTTTTTGGCATTGATGCCGAAGGTCGCATGGCTCTTGTTGCGATAGCGCCATGGCTCCTGCATCCCCAAAATCTGGTAGAAGCGCGCACCCTGCTCAATATATTCCTTCATTAGGCGTTCGACCCGCTCCTGCTTCCATGCAAGCTGTGCATCGTAGGAGAGGTGCTGCAAGCGGCAGCCTCCGCAAATTCCAAACACCTTGCACCGAGGTGACACTCGGTCGGGGCTTGCCTGCTGTACCCGAACCAGCTTTGCGCGGGGACGCTTGCCTCTGCCAACCTCTGCGGTGATGACCTCTCCCGGCAGAACACCGGAAACGCTCAGCTTTTTGCCCTGAATCCGAACCAGTCCGTTTCCGTCCTCATCCAGCGCAAAGCACTCTGCCTGATATTCTCCCGGCTCGATTGCACTTTCCTTCGGGTCTACGATTTCCCATCCACCCCCAAACTCCTTGCCCTTCTTTGGTTTCGGCTGGCGCTGTTTTGAGGTTGCCTCCAGATAGAACGGTTTCTTCACCGCCGCACTGTTGCGTGCCTGCGGATTTTTGCGGTCTTTCTTCAATGGTTTCTTCTTTGCCATGTCGTTTTTTCACTCCTGTTATCCTCTGCATCAAATCATCTTTTCCCCATTATACCATAAACTGCCGCGCAGAGGGAACACACCTTTTTTCCTTTCCTGCATTTTTACACTTTCTAGCTACCACCATGCACAAAGTCGGCGCTTTCCTCATAGAAATAAGGGATGGCCGTAAACCGGTCAAAACTCCACAGAGGTGATTACGATGTTTTCTCTGAGCAAACAAACCGTTTTCGGGGTCGTCGGCGGTGACCGCCGGCAGGCCGCCGCCGCAGTCAGGCTTGCCGAGATGGGCTATCCTGTTCGAGCCTTCTTTCTGGATGGGATTCCCTCGTTGGAATCGTCCGGGCTACTCTGCTCCGACAGCTCCCTGCTGGGTCAATGCGATGTTGTGATTCTGCCGATGCCGGTCAGCCGGGACGGGGAACAGCTGAACGCTCCCTTTGACAGCCGAGTGGTATCCCTGGCAGATTGTCTGTCCCAATGCCGAGAGGATGCACTGCTGTTCGGCGGAAAGGTTTCCCAAAAAGACCAGCAGCTCGCCCAGCGCTTTCGGCTCAATCTCCGCGACTATCTATTGCAAGAGGAGATGGCGATTCTCAATGCAGTTCCCACCGCCGAGGGCGCCGTCCAGCTTGCGCTGGAGGAATCAGACCACACCCTTTGGGAAAGCCGCTGTCTGGTCTGCGGCTTTGGCCGATGCGGAAAAACGCTGGCTCTGCTCCTCAAGGGCTTTGGCGCACAGGTCACGATTGCCGCCCGCAAGCAAAGTGACCTCGCACTTGCGCGGACGCTGGGCTTTTCTGCCGTTCCCATCGGGTGCATCGAGCAATTTCTTCCGCACCAGCAGATTATCTTGAACACGGTACCTGCCCCGATTCTCGGACAGTCCGAGCTAATATACTGCCCACCGGATTGTCTGATTCTCGACTTAGCCTCCCTGCCCGGCGGAGTTGACCTTCCGGCTGCCGAACAGCTGGGCATCCGCGCTCTGCGCGCGTTGGCTCTGCCCGGAAAGGTAGCTCCTGTCACAGCCGGTCATATCATCCTTGACACTGTCATAAATATGATAGAAGCCGACAGTCCTTCCGACTGTGCGGAAACTGAATCAATGAGGTGAAGTAGCTTGACGATTCATCAAACCAATACCCAGCCCGTTCGGGTCGGATTCGCCCTGACCGGCTCCTTCTGCACCTTTCAGCAGGTCATCACCCAGCTGGAGCAGGCAGCCGCCCACCCAAACTGGGAAATCATCCCCATCATGTCCCTGAACGCCTACCAGACGGACACCCGCTTCGGTCAGGCAGAGACATTCCGCCAGCGCATCGAGGCCGCCTGCGGACACGAGATTTTGCATACCATCGTCCAGACCGAACCCATCGGCCCCAAAAAGCTATTGGATGTCATGGTGGTCGCTCCCTGCACCGGAAACACGCTGGGAAAGCTGGCAAACGGAATTACCGACACCTGCGTCACGCTGGCGGTCAAGGCGCATCTGCGGAACGCGCGCCCGGTCGTACTGGCTGTCTCGACCAACGATGCGCTGGCAAACGCAGGCAAAAATATCGGGGCTCTCCTCAACTGCAAAAACATCTTCTTTGTCCCGATGCGTCAGGACAATGCCTTTGACAAGCCGACCTCTGTAGTCGCTGATTTTACCAAGCTGATTCCCAGCATCGAATCTGCGCTGGAAAATCGACAGCTTCAGCCTCTGCTGCTCTGAGCAAAGGCCGACACCGGCAGGAATATCGGATTTGGCTGCGGCATAGGATGTACTGTTTTTCTGTTCATTCCAAGAAAAGGGGTTGACCTGATTGGCTGTCCGTTCGCTGTGCCGCCGTTTTGTTTGTTTTTCCCTTTCCCTATCTCTGTGGTTGGGACTGTGTCTGCCTGTCTGTGCCAAGGAAAGCAGTGGGCCGCTCTCTCTGTCTCCCATCACGCTGGAGGGGTATCCTCTCTATGAGCAGGAGGAGCGCTCTGCCCGCGCCTACATCGTCATGGAAGCGAGCACAGGCCGAATCCTCATGGGCAAAAACATCCACCAGCGGCTGCCGCAGGCCAGCACCACCAAAATCATGGGTGCGATGATGGTTCTCGAGCAGCCTAATCTCGACGAATATTTCGAGGTGGACGCACAGGCAATTCAGGTAGAGGGCTCCTCGATGGGCCTTGCCGAGGGTGACCTGGTTTCTCTGTATGCGCTGGCATGCGGAATGATGCTGCCCTCCGGCAACGATGCTGCCAATGCCGCCGGGGTGCGGCTGTACGGAAGCGTTCCGGGCTTTGTGGATGCGATGAATCGGCGCGCGCAGGAGCTGCATTTGGAGGACACACACTATGTCACCGCCTGCGGGCTGGATGCACCCGACCATTATTCCTCGGCCTTCGACCTTGCCAAGCTCTGCCGCATCGCCCTGCAAAATCCGCTGTTTTCCGAAATCTGCTGCCAGACGCAGATGAAGGTTCGCTTTGGCTCTGTGCCGTATGACCGCTGGCTCAAAAACTACAACCGCCTGTTGCAACTCTATCCGGACTGCATCGGCGTCAAGACCGGATTCACCGACGATGCCGGACGATGTCTGGTCTCGGCAGCCCAGCGGGACGAGATGACCCTAATCTGCGTCACCCTCAACGCTCAGGATGATTGGAACCTCCATGCCTCTTTGTACGAGCAGTGCTTCCAAGCCTATCGGTTGGAGCCTCTGCCCTCCTGTCCGGCGAGGATTCCGCTGGCAGGCGGCAGTCTCTCGGAATCCGGCACAGAGGCGGAACTGCCCCTTATTCCTGCTTGGAGCGCAAAGCTCCCTCTGAAATCCGGAGAAGCCGACCGCCTGAAATCTTGCGTCCTTGCACAGCCCTTCTGCTATTTTCCTCCCGAGCCGAATCGGGTCTATGCACAGGCGCTTTATCTTCTGGACGGACAGCCGCTCTGTACCGTTCCTCTGGTCGCCGCTCTGCCTTAAACAGGAGCTGTCTGCATTTGCGCAGGCAGCTCCTGTTTTTTCATTTGGGGCAAAATCCTCTGTCGGGCATAGAATAGTCAGGGAGAGAGCTTCTCCCACGACTTTGGAATCGACAGAAAGGAGAACCGATTTATGCAACTGTTCCTTCGCTGGGCCATCCTGTTTTTGGGGATTCTGGGAATGATTCAGCTCGGCGAGCTGATTTCGCTCTGGATGCGCCGCCCCAAGCACCCTCCCACGGTCATCACGGTACTGCCCCTGTCGGGGACTCCGAGCAATCTCGAGCTACTGCTTGGCTATTTTCAGGAAGCCGCGCTGTGGAGCCCGGAATGTCAGCTGGCGTTCGTCCTCGACTGCGGACTGTCCGATGCGTCCGCTCGGGAATGCCGCAGCTGGTGCGAAAACAGAAGCCGACTAATCTTCTGCTCCCAAAAAGAATTTGAGGAGATTTGCAAAGGTCTGCAAGATACGCTATAATGATAGGTAAACTTTCACCAAGCGCGCCGGAGATTGCCCGGTGCCAAAGCAGACGAGGAAAAGGATTGGGACTATGCAGAAAGAACAATTAGTGGAGATCACCGGCACGGTTGAAACGGTGGTCTATAAAAATGAAGAAACCGGCTTTGCCGTTCTGGAGCTGGACCATGAGGGCGAGCTGACAACCGTTGTCGGGGAGCTGTCCGCTGTCGGCGAGGGAGAGGTTTTGACGCTGCACGGCAGCTGGCGCACCCATCCCAGCTATGGCACACAGTTTAAGGCAGTCGCGGCCCAGCAGACACTGCCGGCTTCTGCCGCCGCTATCCTGCGCTATCTTTCCTCGGGTGCAGTCAAGGGCATCGGCCCGATTCTGGCCTCTCGGATGGTCGCCGCCTTTGGCGACGATACCCTAAAAGTTTTGGAAACACAGCCTGAGCGCCTCACCGAGATTCAGGGCATCTCCCCCGCCAAGTGCGAAAAGCTGAAAGCCGAGCTTGGCCGAATGTTCGGGATGCGCAGCATCATGCTGTTCCTCTCCCAGTTCGGAATTGACTCCTCCACCTCCGTCTCCATCTGGAAGCGTTGGGGAACGATGGCACAGCGCATGATTGAGGAAAACCCCTATCTCCTCTGCTGCGAGGAGGTGGGCATGGGGTTTGAGCAGTGCGAGATGATTGCCTCCAAGCTCAAGATTCCGCCGGACAGCTCCTACCGCATCGAAGCCGCCCTTCAGTTTGTTCTGCGCCACAACCTTTCCAACGGACACACCTGTCTGCCGCAGGACAAGCTCCTGCCTGCCTGCACCGGGCTGCTCGGTCAGAACCAAATTATGGTCGAAAAGGCGCTGGAAATGCTGGTTCGCCGCAAGGAGGTCGTCTGCGCCTCGGTCAACGGTCGCGCCTATTGCTACCTTCCGGAATATTGGGAAGCCGAACACTACCTTGCCTCCCGAATTCGTGTCATGCTGATGGTCGGCGCAGACCCCGTCCGGGATGCCCGCGACCGCATCGATGCCCTAGAGCAGAACAACGGCATCCAGTATGCCGATTTGCAGAAGGATGCCATCGAGCAGGCAATCAGCCATCACCTGTTTATCCTGACCGGAGGCCCCGGCACCGGAAAGACCACCACCATCAATGCCATTATCGAGCTGCTCGAGCAATCCGGCAATCGGGTTGCCCTCTGTGCTCCCACCGGACGAGCCGCCAAGCGGATGTCCGAGGTGACCGGCAAGGATGCCAAGACCATCCACCGCCTGCTTGAGGTGGATTTTGCAGACCCGACCTCCCTTCATTTTAAGCGGAACGAAAAGAACCCGCTGCCCTTCGATGCGGTGATTGTGGACGAAACCTCCATGGTTGATGTTCCGCTGATGCGATCCCTCATCTGTGCGCTCAAGATGAACTGCCGCCTCATTCTGGTGGGAGACAGCGACCAGCTGCCCTCGGTCGGGCCGGGTAATGTTCTGCGCGATTTGATTGAATCGCAGGAGGTCCCGCAGGTGCGCCTGACCGAAATCTTCCGTCAGGCCCAGCAAAGCCTGATTGTCACCAACGCGCACGCCATCGTCCACGGTCAGCTGCCCGAGCTGCACCGCCATGACAATGACTTCTTCTTTCTCAAGCGTGAACGGGCCGAGCAGATTCTCAGCACCACTCTGGATTTGGTCAGCACCCGCCTGCCCAAAAGCTACGGCTACTCCCCGATGACCGACATTCAGGTTATCGTTCCCACCCGCATCGGAGCGGTGGGAGCCAACCTGCTCAATCAGAGCCTTCAGCAAACGCTCAATCCGCCCGCACCCGGCAAGGATGAATTCGAGCTTGCCGGCAGAAAATTCCGCACCGGGGATAAGGTGATGCAGATTAAAAACAACTACGACATCCTCTGGAAGCGGGACAACGGCGAAGAAGGGCTTGGGGTCTACAACGGGGACATCGGATTCGTGGAACAAATCGACCGCCCCAGCAAGACGCTCTTCGTCCGATTCGATGATCGGGTAGCGGAATACCTCTTTGAAATGTCCTCCGAGCTGGAGCTTGGCTATGCCATCACCGTCCACAAAAGTCAGGGCAGCGAGTTTGAAGCGGTGGTCATGCCTCTGACCGGCTACCGCAGCAAGATGCACTACCGCAATCTGCTCTACACCGCCGTCACCCGTGCCAAAAGCCGGCTGGTAATTCTCGGTCAGGAAAACACCATCGCCGAGATGATTGCCAACGACCGCAAGACGGTCCGCTATACCAATCTGCGGGAGATGCTGCTGGGCGAGGTCGAGGAATAAATTCTGGCGAAAGCCCTTGAAAACACAGCGGAATCTGTCATATAATGAATATCGAATCATCAGGTGTCGCTCTGCAAAAATGCGACAAATACAGACCGGAATAGAACCAGAAAAGGATGGTGCCGTGTGGACGTAGGAATCGATTTGGGAACCGCGACGGTAATTGTTTATATCAGCGGCGAAGGCGTTGTACTCAAGGAGCCTTCGGTCGTATCCGTGAACCTAAAAACAGACTCCATCATCAGCGTAGGTCAGGAGGCCTACCAGATGATTGGAAAAACCCCCGCTCATATCCAGGCAATTCGCCCCTTGTCGGAGGGTGTTGTCTGCGACTATAAAATGACCGAGGAAATGGTCCGGCACTTTATCAAAAAAGTATGCCGGGACAGCCTTGTCAAGCCTCGGATTGCCATGTGTGTCCCCTCGGGAATCACCAATGTCGAGTCCAATGCGGTCATCGATGTTGCCATCTCCTCGGGCGCGCGCAAGGTCTACCTCATCGAGGAGCCGGTTGCCGCTGCCATCGGCGCCGGCATCGACATCGAAAAGCCGAACGGCCATCTGATTGTGGACATCGGCGGCGGAACAACCGACATCGCCGTACTTTCTCTCAACGGCATCGTCAACAAAAAGTCGATTAAGATTGCCGGAGACACCATCAACAACGCCATCATCCGCTACCTGCGTGCCAGCCACGGAGTGCTCATCGGCGAGAAGATGGCAGACCAGATTAAATGCACTGCCGGCAGTGCCTGCTTTACCGAGGACGAGGAGGTCGTTTCTCTGGTCAAGGGCCGCAACCTGACCACCGGACTGCCCTGTAGTATCGAGGTCAGCCGCTCCATGCTGTATGACACCGTCATCCGCGAGGCAGACCAAATCGTCACCGCCATCCGCGAGGTTATCGAAAAAACCCCTCCGGAGCTGGTCGGCGACATCTATACCAACGGAATCACCCTGACCGGCGGCGGCAGCCTGCTGCACGGAATGGACCGTCTGATTGAAAAGCAGACCCGGATTCCAACCCACATCGCCGAAAACCCCATCGACTGCGTTGCTGTCGGCACCGGAAAATCCTTCCAGTATCTGGACAAGCTGGTTGATGGATTTGTCATCCCGTCCATGCAGAGGTTTTCATAATGCAGAATTTTGAATATACGATGGAACAGCTTTCGGACACCCTCTCGATTTGCGTCACCAAGGACCATCGCTTCGGTACCGATGCCTTCCTGCTGTCCGATTTCGCTGCGCCGCGCCGCCGGGATTTGGCCTGTGACCTCGGAACAGGCTGCGGCATCATCCCCCTGCTGTGGTACCGTCAGCGGGAAGAAGGCCCTCGTCAGGCATACGGCGTCGATGTTCAGCCGCTGGCAATCGAACAGCTGCGCCTGAGCGTTTCGCAGGCTGACCTCAAGGGACAGGTCATCCCCGTTCAGGCAGATTTGACCGACCTCAATCGGCTCAAAGGCCTGTTGCCCTTTGGCAGCTTTGATTTAGTCACCTGCAACCCTCCCTATAAAAAAGCCGAACACGGCATCCTCAGCGAAAGCAAAAGCGACATCATCGCCCGCCACGAAACCATGTGCTCGATTGATGACGTCTGTGCCGCCGCCGCAAAGCTGCTCCAGTTTGGGGGCAGGCTGTGTATCTGCCAGCGTCCCGAGCGTCTGCTGGATGTCATGGAGGCCATGCGCCGCTGTAAGATTGAGCCCAAGCGGGTCCGCTTTGTGCAAAAGCGAGGCGACACGGCTCCGTGGCTCTTTCTGGTGGAAGGCCGAAAAGGCGGCAACCGCTTTTTAAAGGTGGAGCCTCCGCTCATCATTCAGGACAGCTGCGGCGGTTTCTCCGAGGAACTGCGCCGCATCTACCGCCAGCCGTCCGAACCGGAGCCGAAACTATCATAAGAAACGAGGAAAACCATGCCAGGAATATTGTATGTTGTCGGTACCCCTATCGGCAATCTGGAAGATATGAGCGTGCGGGCTGTCCGCACCTTGGGCGAGGTGGATTTTATCGCCGCCGAGGATACCCGCGTCACGCTCAAGCTGCTCAATCACTTTGAAATCAAAAAGCCAATGGTAAGCTACCACGAGCACAATGCCCGCGAAAAGGGCGGTGAAATCCTCACCCGACTGCTTGCGGGAGAAAGCTGTGCCATCGTCACCGATGCCGGGATGCCTTGCATCTCTGACCCGGGAGAAGATTTGGTTCGACTGTGCGCCCAAAACGGCATCGACACCAGGGTCATCCCCGGACCCAGCGCCGCAATCTCCGCGCTGGCTCTGTCGGGTCTTGACACTTCCAAATTTGTCTTTGAGGGCTTTTTAAATCCGCAGAAAAACACCAGACTGGAGCGTTTGGAGGAGCTGCGCCGCGAAAAGCGCACCATCATCTTTTACGAGGCTCCGCACAAGCTGTGCGACACACTGCGTGCCATGTATCAGGTGCTGGGAGACCGCCGAATCACCCTTGCCCGAGAGCTGACCAAAATTTATGAAGAGGTCGTCCGCACCACCCTCTCGCAGGCTGTTGAGCTTTATGAGCAGAAGGCGCCGAAGGGCGAATTTGTTCTGGTGGTGGAGGGAATGTGTGAGGAGGAGCAGACGCTCAGCTTCGAGCAGGCGCTGGACCTGATTGGAGCCCTGACCGAAAAGGGAGAACCGCTCTCCAAAGCCGCCAAGGATGTTGCCCGCCAGACCGGGTTTAAAAAAGGAGAACTCTATTCCAAATTTCT
>URFD01000039.1 GCA_900547015.1 uncultured Oscillospiraceae bacterium
AATTTGCCTTGGTCTCCCGTCATGACTTGGCTGAGAACGCCGTTTTTAATCAATGCAGTTGATGAGACCGAGTTAGAGCCGTCCTCGACAAGCCCCAAGAATGTGTTGGTGTCCAACAAAGAAGCCTTCAATCCTGTTTCGTTGATGCTTTGGATGAAGGTTTCGATGCCTTCGTGCGAGTTTAGATTGATGCTGGACCGTGTTGGTGCGATTGTATGGGAGGAAAGATTTCCGCTTTGTAAAAAGCTGGCATCGATGGTATTGAGCATGGAGCTGCCTTGGCTGGAGGACAGGTAGTAACTGCTCTCGATTTGTTTCCAAATATCCGTCTCGGCAGCCTTTTTCTCGGCTTCTGCTTTTGCAGCTTCTTCGGCAGCTTTTTTCTCGGCTTCCGCTTTTGCGGCATCTTCGGCAGCTTTTTTCTCGGCTTCCGCTTTTGCGGCATCTTCGGCAGCCTTTTTCTCGGCTTCTGCCTTTGCAGCATCTTCGGCGGCCTTTTTCTCGGCTTCTGCTTTTGCGGCATCTTCGGCGGCCTTTTTCTCGGCTTCTGCCTTTTCGGCATCTTCGGCGGCTTTTTTCTCGGCTTCTGCTTTTGCGGCATCTTCCTCGGCAGAATGCTCTAATGTAGCTTCTTTGATTGGTGGCTCCGTTTCGATGTCTGTTTCTACAGGTTTTGGCGGTTCAGAGCAAGCACTGAACACAAGCAAGCTCATCAGCAATACGACCAACGCTTTTAGGTTTTTCAAAATAATGGCCCCTTTCTTTTTCTGAATTTTATATTCCCTTGTTCAAGAAATTGCCCAAGAGGAGGGAACGCTTGTCATGATGGCCAAACCACCTAATATATTCGTGTTGTTGAGTGTAGTATAACGGTTTATCATAAGTTTGTCAATCGTAAAATACTGCAACAATCCATGAGAGCTTTTGGCGATGTTTCGAACGCATATAGTCGGAGTTACAATGTTTCATGAGAAAATTTGCAAAAAAACGGTGCAACCCATCAACGATAAGGTTACACCGTTTTCTATGATTTTTTAAAATCGTTTAGGAGCCTTTTGCGGGAAACGCCCTAAGCGATTTTTTATAATTCCTGTCTGCCTTCCAAGGCACGGAAGAGGGTGACCTCGTCCGCATACTCCAGATTGCCGCCCATCGGGATGCCCGATGCCAGACGGGTGACCTTGATGCCCAAAGGCTTGAGCAGGCGGGCAATATACATGGCGGTTGTTTCCCCCTCAACAGTGGGGTTGGTTGCCATGATAACCTCCTGCACACCGCCCTCCTGAATCCGAGAGAGCAGCTGGCGGATGGTCAGGTCGTCGGGACCCTTTTGGTTCATCGGGGAAATCAGCCCATGCAGAACATGGTACAATCCCTGATACTCCCGGGTCTTTTCGATGGCAAGGACATCTCTGGGGCCCTCCACGACACAGATGGTGCTGCGGTCGCGGGCAGGGTCAGAGCAAATCTGGCAGGTTTCCCGGTCGGTCAGGTTTTGGCAGACCGCACAGGGATGAATCTTCTCGTGCGCCTCCAGAATGGCATCGGCAAATTCCTTTGCCTTGTCATGCGGAAGATTGAGAACATAGAAGGCAAGCCGCTGGGCGGTCTTTCTGCCGATGCCCGGCAGACGGGCAAACTGTTCGACCAAGCGGGTCAGCGGCATTACATCATATTTCATGGATTAAAAAATACCCGGCAGGGACAGGCCGTTGGTGATTTTTTCCATCTCGCTGGAGTGGATTTCCTCTACCATGCGGATTGCTTCGTTGACTGCGCCGACGATCATGTCCTGCAGAATCTCGACATCTTCCGGGTCAACTGCTTCCGGCTTGATGTTCAGGGAGACGATTTCCTTTTTGCCGTTGATGGTACACTCTACCATGCCGCCGCCGGAGGAGGTGGTGTACTCCTTCTCATTGAGTTCTTCCTGGGTTTTTTCCATCTCTTCCTGCATCTTCTGGGCCTGCTTAATCATCGACTGCATATTCTGTGCGCCGCCGCCCATGCCTTTTGGAAGTCTAGCTTTCATCTTTTTCGTTCCTCCTATTGGTTGGTGTCCGCCGATTCACAATGCTGGCAAACACCGCATAACATTCTGTTGGTCTATTCTTTAAAAGGATGCCCCAAAAGGCCCCTTGAAAAGCGGTACAATCAATCTTCAATCGAAACATCGACCCCGAGCTTCTGCGCGGAGGAAAGGATGTCCTCCATCACATCGTCCTGAGAGGGGGTCTGGTACAGGTCCTTTTTAAAGGGACCGATTCTCCAGTCGCGTCCGGAGCCGGAAATCAATGCCTGATGAATCGACTTTTTGGCATAATCGTTGGTGCGAATCATCTCCAAGAAGAGAGGGTCATCGCAGTCGATGAGGATGATTTCCTGATACTGGTAGGCATTGGTGTTGACCAGCGCCCCATGCAGTGCCGTATTGGAGTGGCGCAGAGCATCCAGCACCTGCGGCCACGCTTCAAAGGGAGTGACCTCCTTGCGGGGCGGTGCAGGAATCGGCTCTGCCATCAAATCGGCAGGCTGACCGGCCTTGGAAGAAGCCGTGCTGCGAACCTCGGCAGATGCAGAAGCGGCAGGAGCTGCGGCAGGTACTGCTGCCGGAACCACTCCGTTTTTCAGCTGCTGCTCGAGCTTGGACAGCCGTGCAAGAATCGCATCGACCGAACGGTCCAGAGAGGGGTTGGTCAGCTTGATGACCGCCATCTCCAGCTCGGTGCGGGTCTGCGAGGTTTTGCTCATGCGGGAGAGGGTGTCTTGCAGGACGGTCAGAGAGTACAGAATCTGACCCATCGAGTAGCGGGATGCCTGCTGGGTAAGCGCCTGTGCGTCCTGAGGAAGGCCCGGAACAAAGTCGGACGGGTCCTTGAGCGACTTGGCCATCATCAGTCCCCGATAGTGGGAGATGAGCTGGACGCACATCTTTTCAAAATCAATGGAATTTAAGAACATCTGTTCGACTTCCTGAAGGATGGTCGGAACGTCCTGCTGAAGGACAGCGTCCGCAATTCGGAACAGGGAGTCGGATACGGCAAGCCCTGCGCTGGAGCGGACGTGCTGTACGGTGATGTGCTCGGTGTGCTCCTCGGCGTTGGTGCGCGCACTGCTGCGGCAAACATCCAGGAGGGAAAGCGCATCCCTCATGCCGCCCTCGGACAGGCGGGCAATCAGCTGGGCTGCCTCCTCGTCGATTTGGATTCCCTCCTGCTCGCAGACAAACAGCACCTGCTTGGCGATGACCGAAGGGCTGATGCGCCGGAAGTCGAACCGCTGGCAGCGGGAGAGGATGGTTGCGGGAATCTTGTGAACCTCTGTCGTAGCCAGAATAAAAATCACGTGCTCAGGCGGCTCCTCCATGATTTTGAGCAGGGCATTGAATGCGCCCACGCTGAGCATATGGGTTTCGTCGATGATATAGACCCGGTAGCGGGTAACGGCAGGGGTGAAGTTTGCCTCCTCGCGCAGCTGACGAATACTGTCTACGCCGTTGTTGCTTGCTGCGTCGATTTCGGTGACATCCAGAATCGAGCCGTCGTCGATTCCGCGGCAGATATTGCACACGCCGCAGGGATTTCCGTCGTGCTGGTTCGGGCAGTTGACCGCTTTGGCAATAATCTTGGAGCAGGAGGTCTTGCCGGTGCCGCGGGAGCCGGTAAACAGATAGGCATGACCGATGTGGCCGCTGGCAATTTCCTGCTTGAGGGTGGTGGTGATATGCTCCTGACCCACGACCTCGTCAAAGTTTTTGGGACGATATTTTCGGTACAGCGCCTGATACATTCCCGCGTCTGCCCCCTTTCGACGGTAATGAAAAGGGCAGGACGCACCAAAGCTTAAAACATGCCCTTGATCATACGGAAATGCAGGTTCCCTGCGGCGCACAGAAACTTCCACTTAATGCTGCTCGGTTCCCCGCCTGACATGGTTCATGGAGCCCTGTCGCACAGGACCAACATCTCCGCATGATAAAAAACACGTTTGGCCTCACGGTACAGCCCTGCCACACGAATGAGCGATATTGTTTTATCACGCTCATCCATTATACTATATCCTCGCAAAAAACGCAAGCATAATTTTGCACAAGCCACAAATCCCGGAAAATACGGGAAAAAATGAGGGAAGGAGCCGCAAAAAAGCCCCGCACACAGCAGGGCTTCGTCGCTTTGGTCGATGCAGAGAATCTGCTCGGGAGCCCCCGAAACAGTCCGGCAAAACGGGACGGAGGGCTAGTTGACCCGTTGGGGAAGAAAGGGAACGATGACGCAAAACACCAGATAGACCGCAAGGACAGCCCACAGAAGAAATGCTCGCACACGCTTGAACGATGGCTTTTTCATCCTTGTCCCTCCTGAGAAGATGGTGCGTCGGCGACCGATTCAATCAAATCGCAGATGCGGCTGGTGGATTGCGGCGGAAGTGTGGTGCGCTGATGATGCTTGAGCAGGTCAGCCTTGGCTGGGTCAAGCAGTTGCTCCACGGCAGGAATCAGTTGTCTTTGGCAGGAGCGAACCGCCAGACTCATGCCGTGGGAAGAAAAATAGGAGATATTGCGGCTTTCACAGCCGGGGATGGGAGAAATGTGAATCAGCGGAGCGTTGCAGGCGGCAGCCTCGGTGGAGGACAGACCGCCGGGCTTGGAGATGACAACATCGCACGCCTGCATATAGTCAGCCATTCGATCGGTGTACAGCAGGGCGGTGATGCGGTCTGCATATTGGGAGGTCAGCCGGTCGTATAGGCGGCGGTTGCTGCCGCAGATCACAATCAGATGAACCTCGGGCCGATTTTGGAAATGGCGGCAGAGCAGCTTGACCGAGCGAACCAGACAGCCCGCTCCCATGCTTCCGCCGGAGAGCAGGAGGTAGGTCTTGTCTGCGTCCAGTCCGAGCCTGCTGCGTGCTTCCATTCGGGAAACAGGGTGTGAAAACTGTTCGCCGACCGGGATGCCCAGCGGAAGGATACGGTCGCTGGGGATGCCGTAGCGGGAAAATTCCTGCCGCAAATCCGGCGCAGGAATAATGCAGTAGTCGCTATCAATCTCCTCAGTGAATGGGATGCAGACATAGTCGGTCGCAATCAGCACCGTTGGCGGCAGAGGAATACCGTGATGCTTCATGTGGGTTAGAATTTCTCCCGGAAAGATGTGGGGCATCACGATGATGTCAAAATGCTGTCCCTCAAGCAGGGACAACAGGGCATCGGTCATCTTGCCGTTGAGATGGTAAACCGGAGAGCGCAGCGGCAGACGGCGGTACAGCTCCCCAAGAAAGTACAAAAAGCCGAAGGCCCACGGTGCGTGTCTCACCAGCTTGATATAGCTTTGGTTGATGATTTGGTCCAGACCGTTGCCGGCAAGGGTATAGGGGTCGAGCATTTGAACATGGTGTCCGCGCTTGAGCAGCTCGTCGCGGATTGCGCGGGCGGCGGCATTGTGTCCGCCGCCGGTTCCGCAGGATAAAATCAACGCATCCATAACAGATTAATCTGACACCTCTCTTTGGCTTCCTGACTGAGTGAGAATCGAAGGCACACACTACCGGTGATGAAAAGAAATCCCAGCCGCACTCCCGGATGAACTGGAAACAGACACAGCGAAAAAAAGGAAATCAGATAGGTGATGATGGTGCGGTAGAAGTGGGGAGAAATGCGGAGAATCAGCGAGAAGAAGATAAAATAGAAGGCAAGCGTCAGCAGCGGTACAGCGTCCGGCAACAGCGCCAGAAGGCAGCCGAAGGTGGTGGCAATGCCCTTGCCTCCCTTAAAATGGTAGCACATGGGGAAGATGTGTCCGAGGACCGGTGCGGCAAGAATCAGACCCAGCCAGAAAGCGGACGGCGGCTCGCTGCATCGAGAAAGGTAGAGCCAGACCGGGAAGAAGCCCTTGAAAATATCGCCGAGCAGGGTGAGGGTGCCGCAGAAAAATCCACCCTGCAAAAAGGCATTGGCGGTTCCGGGGTTCTGGTCGCGGGTGCCGGCAGTGATGTCCTCGTGCCCAAAGAGCCTTCCGAACAGGCGGGCAAAGAGGACGCTTCCAAAGCAGTAGCCAAACAGGATAAAAAACAGCTCGTTCATCATGGAGGGTCACCACACTTTCCTGAGGATGATAGGGGGAAAAAGAGCCGGAATCAAGGCATTTTCCTTTGTTTTGATAACAGTATACCATAGATTTTGAGAAAATGAGCTGGTCAATTTTGCAGTTTTGTCCGCAAAGCCCCGAGAGAAAAAAGTGTTGACAAGCTAAGAAAAAAGGAGTACCCTAAGTGAGGTAATCATGAACCAGGGGAGCTTGTAAAGCAGGCTGAGAGGAAGTAATCAAACTTCGACCCGTTGACCTGATTTGGGTAATGCCAACGTAGGGATGTGGATTTTGCGGTAAAAGCAGATGCGTCGTTGGCGTATCTGCTTTTTTTGTTTTTTCCATGGCAGGTGTGCCGAGGGGTTCGTGTCCCGAACCGAGCGCCCATTTCAAACAAGAAAAGGAGTGTAGAGAAAATGAATCGTTCTCGAGTACAAAAATTAGCAATTGCAGGACTACTGACCGCGGTGGCAGTCGTTGGAAGCACCTTCTCCTTCCCGGTATTTGCCTCCAAATGCGCGCCGGTCCAGCACATGGTCAATATCCTGTGCGCTGTTTTTCTGGGACCGTGGTACGGAGTGGGAGTTGCCTTCTGCGCGAGCCTCTTCCGCAACCTGCTGGGCTTGGGCAGCCTGATGGCATTTCCGGGCAGTATGTTCGGTGCTGCTGTGTGCGGTCTGGTTTACCGCAAATTCCAGAAGATTTGGCCTACCTGCATCGGTGAGGTGCTGGGAACCTCCCTGCTGGGCGGACTGTGTGCATATCCTGTAGCAATTCTTCTGATGGGTGTGAACGCAGGACAGGTTGCATTTTATGCTTATATCATTCCATTCTTTGTTTCGACAGCAGGCGGCTCGATTCTGGCAGGAGCAGTCCTGATGGTGATGGAGCGCTCGGGTGTGCTGGGAATGCTCCAGAAACGCTGCTGTCAGTAAAAGCGGCAGGGAGGAAATAGCAGATGTTGAGTGAATATCTGGAGCAGTTGCGCCAAAGCGCACCGCGCATCCACTGTATCACCAACCATGTGACCTCCAACGATGTGGCAAATCTTCTGTTGGCGTTGGGGGCAAAACCAATCATGGCACAGGACGAGCAGGAGACGGCGCAGGTTGCGGCGGCGTGCAACGGACTGATGCTGAATATGGGAACTCCTGACAGCGCCCGGATGAGAGCGATGCTGGCGGCGGGCTATCAAGCTAACGAGCTGGGCCTCCCGGTTGTTCTGGACCCGGTCGGAGTGGGAGCGAGCGACTTTCGCAAGCTGTGGGCAAAGCAGCTGATGGACCAGCTTTCCTTTACTGCGATTCGGGGCAACCTTTCGGAGATTCGCACTCTGGCAGGACTGCACACCGAAGCAAGCGGCGTGGATGTGTCGGAGCGGGACCGAGTCTCGGCCGACCAGCTGCCCAAAACGGCAGCGTGGCTTCAGGAACTGTGCCGCCGCTGGAACACCGTTCTGGTAGTCAGCGGCGAAATCGATTTGGTCTGCGACAGCAAGCGTTGCTTTGCGGTCTGGAACGGAGACCCCATGATGCAGAGCGTGACCGGAACCGGCTGTCAGCTGACCGCGATGCTGACCGCTTTTTTGGCAGCAAACAGACAGCAGCCGCTCGAAGCGGCGCTGGCGGCGGTGTGCATGATGGGACTGTCCGGAGAGATTGCCCACAGCCGACTGCTGCCCGGCGAGGGAAGCGGAACCTATCGCAGCAGGATGCTCGATGCCGCCTTCTGTATGGAGGGCGCAGGGCTGGAACAGGGGGCAAAATATGAATTGCAGTAGAGAGATGATGCGGCTGTATGCCGTGACCGACCGAAGCTGGCTCAACGGCCAGACCTTATATGAACAGGTGGAACAGGCGCTCAAGGGCGGTGTGACCCTGGTTCAGCTTCGGGAGAAGGGCTTGGGAGCGGAGCAGTTTTTGCAGGAGGCGCGGCAGATTCAACAGCTGTGCCACCGCTTCGGTGTGCCGCTCATCATCAATGATTCGATTGAAGTAGCACTTGCGGTGGATGCGGACGGTGTGCATTTGGGTCAGGACGATGCCAATGCAGCACAGGCGCGTCAGCTGCTGGGCAAGGATAAAATCATCGGCGTTTCTGCCCACAATGTGCAGGAGGCGCTACAAGCGGTACAGGACGGAGCGGACTATCTCGGCTCCGGCGCTGTGTTCGGCAGCGGTACCAAGACGAATGTCAGCACCCTCCCGATGCAGACCCTTCGGGAGATATGCAGTGCAGTCCCGATTCCGGTGGTCGCAATCGGCGGCATTACCGAGCAGAATCTCCAACAGCTGTCCGGCAGCGGGATTGCCGGAGCGGCGGTGGTCAGCGCCATCTTCGCTCAGGAAAACATCGAGGAGGCAGCAATTCGGCTGCGCGGTCTGCTTTCGCAGATGCAGCTGGATTAAATAAAAAAATAGGTGCGGCGAATTGGGGGCACCACCTTTCGTCGCGGACAGACAGATTAGTCTGTTCAAGAAAACGAAATGCTGAGAAGCAATACAGAGAGGAGCTTTGTTATGGTGACAGCATTGACGATCGCTGGAAGTGACTCCAGCGGAGGCGCCGGAATCCAGGCTGATATCAAGACGATGACCGTTCATGGAGTTTATGCCATGAGCGCCATCACCGCCCTGACAGCACAAAACACAACCGGAGTTTCGGGAATCTATGAGGTTTCCCCGGAATTTCTGGCAAAGCAGCTGGACAGCATCTTTACCGATATTCCGCCCCACGCAGTGAAGGTGGGGATGGTTTCGTCGGCGGAGCTGGTACAGGTAATCGCCCAAAAGCTGCAGGAGTACGGCGCAAAGAAGATTGTGGTGGACCCGGTCATGGTGTCCACCAGCGGTTCCAGACTCATCAGTGAGGATGCGGTTGAGACGCTCGGACGGGAGCTTTTCCCGATTGCGGACCTCTTGACCCCAAACATTCCGGAGGCCGAGGTCCTGACCGGAATGAGCATCCGTACACCAGAGGAGATGGAGCAGGCGGCTCGCCGGATTGGGGAGCGGTTTGACTGTGCGGTTTTGTGCAAGGGTGGGCATCAGGTCAACAGTGCCAACGATTTTCTCTGGCAGAAATCGGGTGGCTGCTGGTTCTACGGCGAGCGCATCCAAAACCCAAATACCCACGGAACAGGATGCACCCTGTCCAGTGCGATTGCAAGCAATCTGGCAAAGGGGCTGACGCTGGAGGAAGCGGTAAAACGGGCAAAGCAATATCTTTCCGGAGCATTGAGCGCAATGCTGGATTTGGGAAAGGGAAGCGGCCCGCTTGACCATATGTACGCAATTCACAAGATTGATGCAGAATAACAGACTGGATGAAAAAGGAGAATGGATATGGAACGCAATTATGCAACACAGATGGAGGCAGCAAGAAAGGGCATCGTAACCCCGGAACTGGAAATCGTTGCCAAGAAGGAACAGATGACCGTGGAGGAGCTGATGCCTCTGGTAGCACAGGGCAAGGTCGCCATTCCGGCAAACAAAAATCACCGCTGCCTGAATCCGGAGGGCATCGGCTCGATGCTGAGAACCAAAATCAATGTCAACCTCGGCGTTTCTCGTGACTGCAAAGACTATGATATCGAGATGCAGAAGGTGATGTCCGCCGTCGAAATGGGCGCAGAGGCCATCATGGACCTGTCCAGCCACGGCAACACCAGCCCGTTCCGTCAGAAGTTGACAGCAGAATGCCCGGTCATGATTGGCACCGTGCCGGTTTATGACAGCGTAATCCACTATCAGCGGGATCTGGCAACTCTGTCCGCACAGGACTTTATTGAGGTAGTTCGCCTGCACGCACAGGAGGGTGTGGACTTTGTAACCCTGCACTGCGGCATTACCAGAAAGACCATCGAGCAGATTCGCAAGCACAAACGCAAGATGAACATCGTTTCCCGAGGCGGCTCTCTGGTGTTCGCATGGATGTGCATGACCGGCGAGGAAAATCCATTCTATGAATACTATGACGAGATTCTGGATATCTGCCGCGAGTATGACGTCACCATCTCTCTGGGCGATGCCTGCCGTCCGGGATGTCTGGCGGATGCAACCGATGTTTGCCAGATTGAAGAGCTGGTTCGTCTGGGCGAGCTGACCAAGCGCGCATGGGAAAAGGATGTTCAGGTTATGGTAGAAGGCCCTGGTCATGTACCGATGGACCAGATTGCTGCCAATATGAAGGTGCAGCAGACCATCTGCATGGGCGCTCCATTTTATGTTCTTGGCCCTCTGGTTACCGATATTGCTCCGGGCTATGACCACATCACAGCAGCAATCGGCGGTGCGATGGCTGCGATGAACGGTGCAGCCTTCCTGTGCTATGTCACACCGGCAGAGCATCTGGCACTGCCAAATCTGGAGGATGTGAAGCAGGGAATCATCGCTAGCAAGATTGCAGCCCACGCAGCAGATATTGCCAAAGGGGTGCGCGGTGCAAGAGAGATTGACGACCGGATGGGAGACGCCAGACGCGCTCTGGATTGGGAAGCGCAGTGGAAATGTGCGCTTGACCCGGAAACCGCAAAAGCCATCCGTGCAGACCGCTCTCCGGAGCATGAGGACACCTGCTCCATGTGCGGAAAGTTCTGTGCAGTCCGCAGCATGAACAAGGCACTCAGCGGAGAATATATCGATATTCTGTAATCAGGATATAATAGGAAGAAAAAAGCACATACCGCTTTCGGTGCGGTATGTGCTTTTTGTATGCTCTTTGGAAGATTTGGGCATTTCTTTGTGAAAAAAAGTGGTAGATTTTCATGCGACTGTGCGCTATACTGAATGAGGACAGCGGATATTTTATCAGTGGGTGTCCGGGATGCGCCGCAGAAGAATGTATCCTGTCACGAAAAGAACCAGCAGGCCGAGGATGCCGTAGCTCGAGGAGCCAAAGGCAAAGGCACAGAAGGACAGGATGAGGGGACCGAAGAAGTCCGCGAACTTGCCGAAGATGTCAAAAAATCCGAAGTATTCGTTGGATTCTTTTTTGGGGATGATGCGTCCGAAGTAGGAGCGGGAAAGCGACTGGATGCCGCCCTGCGCCATTCCGACCACTACCGCCAGTACCCAGAACTCCCAGCTTTGATCCAGCTGGTAGCCGAACAGGCAGATGCCGCAGTAGACCAGAATCGAAACGCGGATGACCTTGAGGGTGCCGACCTTTTCCGCAAGCCGTCCGGCCAGAATGGCACAAGGAAAGGCAACGAATTGGGTCAGCAGGAGCGCCAGAATCATGCTGGAATCGCTGATACCGACCTCACCGCCGTAGGTGGTCGCCATCGAGATGATGGTGTAAACCCCATCGATGTAACAGAAATAGGCGATGATGAAGGAAAGCATGGTGGGGTCTTTGCGAATCTTCTTCATGGTTGTGCCGACACGGGAAAAGGCGTGGCGAACCTGATTCTCCCGCTGCTCCAGATAGTGAATCTGGCGGACATTTTTGAGCAAAGGAATGGTGAGTCCAACCCACCACAGCGCAGTGATGACAAAGGAAATCTGGGTTGCCGTCTGCGTGGACAGTCCGAACGGACGCAGCAGGATGAGGACAATACCGATGGCAAAGGGAATGCAGCTGCCGATATAGCCCAGCGCATAGCCGTAGGACGAGACACGGTCCATCCGGTCGTCCGAGGTGACATCCACCAGCATCGAGTCATAAAAGATGTTGCAGGCGCTGTATCCGATGCGGCTGAGAATGACCAGCATCAGGTAACCGACCCAGTTTCCGGAGAAGGAAAGCAGGAGCAGTCCGGCAACGCCGACAACAAGAAAGACCGAGAACATCTTTTTCTTCATGCCGCGGTAGTCGGCAAGTGCCCCTAAAAAGGGAGACATCACCGCAAGGATGAGCACCGCAAGCGAGGTGCTCAGACCCCAGATTCCGGTAGCGGAGGCAGCGGAAATATCCTGCTCGGCAAGGGAACGGAAAAAGATGGGGATGGTGGTTGAAATCAGCATGGTGAAGGCGGAGTTTGCCACATCATATAGAATCCAGCTCTTCTCCTGCTTGGAAAACGTTGACATAAAAAACCCTCCAATAATCAAATGATACACCTGTTACAGCTCAATATATCGGATTTTTTCTCGAATGTCAATAAGGAGCGGGTTAAGAACAGGGAAAATTTTAGAAAATGCAAAACAACCGCCTTGTTGTCGGATTTGTCCGGCAGCGGCGGAGTCAATAATTATCAGAAAGAAAGGGTGCAACGATTATGAAATTGTATCTGTCTGTCGACATGGAAGGATTGGCAGGAATCACAAACTGGAAGGATGAAACAGAGGAGCGCGAACGCTTCCGCAAGGCAATGAACCAGCAGGTAGAGTGGGTTCTGGAGGGCATCGCAGCCAGCCGCCGCAACAGCGAAATCACCAAAATCCTGATTGCTGACTCCCACGGTGGAGGTCAGAACCTCTCCTATGACCTGAGCGAACGGGACCCAAGAGTATGGCTGGTAAGCGGCAGCCCGCGTCCACAGTACATGATGCCTGCCATGGATGAAAGCTATGACCTGGCATTCTTCGTTGGCTATCACGGCGGTGCAGGCGAGCAGGCAAGCTCGATGGACCACACCTATTCCGGTGCTTCGGTTCAGAACGTTTTCATCAACGGTAAGCTGATGAACGAATCCACCATCAATGCAGCTTATGCAGGTATTGTCAACAAGACCCCAGTTGGTCTGGTTATCGGTGATTCCGGTTTGGAAAAACAGCTCAAGGGCGACGGCATGATGCCTTGGGTTGAGTTTGTCTGCACCAAGGAATCTCTGGCAAGATTTGCAGCAGTTTACAAACCAAAGCCACAGCTCAGAGA
The DNA here is from genome assembly GCA_900547015.1 of uncultured Oscillospiraceae bacterium. GTDB lineage: Bacteria > Bacillota > Clostridia > Oscillospirales > Ruminococcaceae > Negativibacillus. Next base: position 12,905 of record URFD01000039.1, read on the forward strand.
AGAAACCATCGCAGCAGTGAAAAAGGTACTGGATTCGGATTATCAGAATCTGCCACTCTACACCTTTGAGGCTCCATATCACTGCCAGATGGATCTGACCAACAGCGCAAAATGCGATGTTATTCAGCAGATGCCGGGCATCCAGCGCACCGGAGGCCGCACTCTGGAAATGGACTCCGACTGCTACGCAGACTTGTTCAATGCAATCCACGGCGTTGCCAGCATGGGCCGTCTGGCATAAACGACAGGAGGCACAGTCAAGATGAAGAAAGCACTGGTCGTTGTGGATTATCAGAAGGATTTTGTGGATGGGGCTTTGGGATTTCCAAAAGCTGTCGAGCTGGAATCGGTCATCTGCGACAAGATTCAGCAGGCTCGCCGCGAAGGCACCGAGGTCATCTTTACCTTTGATACCCACGGGGAGGATTATCCGCAGACACAGGAGGGAAGAAATCTCCCGATTCCGCATTGTTACAAAGACAGCGAGGGCTGGCAGCTGTACGGTGCGGTGGCAGGACTCAGGCAGCCGCAGGATCGCTGCTTTGAAAAGCCTTGCTTTGGCTCGTGGGAGCTGGCAGAGTATGCCAAGGAACAGGGCTATGAGCAGGTGGAGCTGTGCGGGGTGGTTTCCAATATCTGTGTGCTGTCCAATGCTGTTCTGCTCAAGGCAGCACTGCCGGAGGCCGAGCTGCTGGTGGATGCGCGGGCAACTGCCAGCAACGACGATGCCATCAATGAAAAGGCACTGGATGTTTTGCAGGGTGTGCAGGTGAAGATTCTGCGCTCCTAACCATGAAACAATCAGGGCAGGGTGTCCGATTCAAGCCTGTTGGCGGGATTGGATACCCTGCTTTTTTGCGCCTCTTTGTTCAAAAACACCGAAAACAGGGAGTTTTTCACAGCAATCTTTTTGAGAGGTGTAAAGCAAAATACCTTGACAGGAGAGAAAGTCTCAGGTATAATATCAATCGTAGGT
>URFD01000040.1 GCA_900547015.1 uncultured Oscillospiraceae bacterium
GGTTCGGTGTTTTTTGATTCAGGGGAAAGAAATTGACGGGGATAGTTTTCTTGCAGTTTCAGATGTGATATAATAACAGTAACTATCCTGCAGGAAAACTGCGGCACATCAAAATGAAGAAGCTCCCGTTTTTGGGGAGAGGCGATGTTAAGGAGGCTTGTTTATGGCAAAGCTGTATTCGGTTGCATTGTCAAAACTGATTGAGGATTTGAAGCTGGAAATGGTTTATATGCCGAGGGACCCAAAGGAAATCATGGTAACGACGGTGGACATCAACCGTCCCGGATTGCAGCTGTGCGGGTTTTATGACTACTTCGACAGCAGCCGCATCCAGCTGTTTGGTCTGGGCGAATTTGCTTATATGGAAAAATATACCCCCGAGGAGCGCAAGGAATTTCTGGACCGCTTTTTCTCCCAGAACATTCCGGCGGTCATCATCTCCCGCAATCTGGAAATTCCGGAGGAGATGGTCAGCGCTGCCAATATCTACGGGGTTCCGCTGCTGCGAACCAATCAGGCAACCTGCGACTTTATGGCAACGATGATTGCCACCCTCAAGGTTGATTTGGCTCCCCGCATCACCCGTCACGGTGTTCTGGTGGAGGTTTACGGCGAAGGTATCCTGCTGCTGGGCGAGAGCGGCGTCGGTAAGAGCGAGACGGCAATCGAGCTGATTAAGAGAGGCCACCGTCTGATTGCAGACGATGCGGTTGAGATTCGCCGCGTTTCGGATAAAACGCTGGTCGGCTCCTCTCCGGCGAATATCCGCCACTTTATGGAGCTGCGCGGCGTCGGTATTATCAATGCCCGCAGAATCTTTGGTATGGGCTCGGTCAAGATGACAGAGAAGGTCGATATGGTTATCGCACTGGAGCCGTGGGATAAGACTAAGGTATACGACCGCATGGGTATGAACGATGAATGTACCGAGATTTTGGGCATCAAGATTCCGTCCCTGACCATTCCGGTCAAGACAGGACGAAATCTGGCTGTCATCATCGAGGTAGCGGCGATGAACAACCGTCAGAAAAAGATGGGCTACAATGCGGCTCAGGAGCTGCTCAAACAGCTGGGCATGGTGGACGATATTCCGGAAGAGGCGCTGCGCAACGCACCGGACTACAACGCATACTAAGGCATCGCAACGCTTTGGCTGGAATCGGGATACAGGAAGGGCTTCGAGCAGAAGGGGGAACAAAACGATGCAAAAACTGATTGCGGATACCCATACACACAGCATTGCCAGTGACCATGCTTACAGCACGATTTTGGAAAATATCAAGGCGGCTCAGGAGCAGGGCTTGTCCTATCTTGCGATGACCGAGCACGGGCCCGCCATGCCGGACGCTCCGCACATCTGGCATATCCAGTGCCAGTGGGACATTCCTTCTGTTTCCTGCGGGGTGAATATCCTGCATGGGGTGGAGGCTAACATCATGGACAGCGAAGGCGGTCTGGATGTCGGCGATTCCATCCTAGCCGGGCTGGAATGGGTCATCGCCTCGATGCACGGCAGGCTGTTCCCGCACACCACCCGGGAAGACCACACCAAGGCATGGCTCAAGATTGCCTGCAATCCGCTGGTGGATGTCATCGGGCACTGTGCCAAGGGGAATTATGAATTTGACGAGCAGAAGGTCTTGACGGCATTTCGGGAGTACGGGAAGCTGGTGGAGGTCAACAACAGCTGTTTCCTTCCGGGTTCTTCCTGTATTCCGAGGTACATGGAAATCCTGCGTCTGTGCAAAAAGCTGGAGGTTCCGGTTGTGGTCAACACCGATTCCCATTTTGCAGGCAATATCGGGGTGTTTACGAGCGCCTTGACCGCATTGGAGGAAATTGACTTTCCGGAGTCTTTGATTGTCAATGCGGACTTGGAGCGATTTGAGCAGGTGGTTGCCCAAAAGCGGGCTGGACTGCTGCATTAGGAAAAGAAGGAAGGGGATTGGCCGATGGCTGGTTTGAATCAGAACAGCAGAGAAGAGCTGAAACAGCTGTGCGAACAGCTGAAGATGGAGGTCTTGTGGGAGGAGCCGATGAGCCGGCACACCAGTTTTAAGATTGGCGGACCGGCAAAAGCAATGTGTATCCCACAAAACCGCACACAGTTGGCAGAGCTGATGCGCTATCTCCGAAGCAAGGGTCTGGACAGCTGGTTTCTGGGAAACGGCTCCAACCTGCTCGTCAGCGATGACGGTCTGGACGGAGTCGTTGTGCTGCTCTCCTCCGACTTCGATGGAGAAATCGTGGTGGATCACACGACCATTCAGGCGCCTGCCGGGAAAAAGCTGTCTGCGGTTTGCAGTGCGGCCTGTCGGTCAGGACTGACCGGACTGGAATTTGCATGGGGGATTCCCGGAAGCGTCGGCGGAGCGGTCTACATGAATGCCGGCGCATACGGAGGAGAGATGAAGGACCGCCTGCTTTGGGTGGAATACCTGAATCAGAACGGGGAAATCGTCCGCCTTTCTGCGCAGGAGCTGAAGCTGTCCTATCGGCACAGCTGCTTTATGGAGCCGGAATATGACGGAGGCTGTATCCTTCGGGCCGCCTTTGTCCTGCAAGAGGGCGAACAGGCGGAAATTCAGCAGGAGATGGACAGAATCATCGGACAACGACAGGCAAAGCAGCCTTTGGAATATCCCAGCGCAGGCAGCACCTTTCAGCGTCCGCAGGGAGCTTATGCCTCCCAGCTGATCGACGAGTGCGGTCTGCGGGGCACAACGGTGGGCGGCGCACAGGTGAGCACCAAGCACGCGGGCTTTGTTATTAACATTGGGTCTGCGACCTGTCGGGATGTGCTGGAGCTGGCCGACCGGATTCGGGAATGTGTCAAAGAAAAAACCGGCTATGAGCTGGAATTGGAAGTAAGGCGTCTGCCGTAGCGGACACTGCAAGAGGGGGTTCGGGATATGCGGTTTATGATTGTAACGGGAATGTCGGGTGCGGGCAAGTCGTCGGCGATGGATGCACTGGAGGATGTCGGGGTTTACTGCATCGACAATATTCCTCCGGCGCTGATTACCAAAATCATTCATTTAAGCTCCGGGGTCTCCGCCGGGGAAACGGGCGGAATCGACCGCGTGGCCTTGATGATTGATGTTCGGGGACTGCGCGGAACGCTGAGCAGCAAGGACCCTTTGCAGGAGCTGATGGATGCTCTGGCGGAGCTGGACCGTGAGAAGGTCAGCTACCAGATTCTGTTTTTGGATGCAGCCAACGAGGAGCTGATCAATCGCTATAAAATCACGCGCCGACCTCATCCGCTGATGGGGCGCAGTGCCTCCTTGACCCGCGCCATCAATCAGGAGCGGGAGCTGCTGCGTCCGGTTCGGGAGCGCGCGGATATGATTATCGATACCACCCTGCTGTCGGCTTCCCAGCTACGAAGCAGTATCCATGATTTGTTCCGCAGCGACGACCCGAGTGAGGATGATTTCGTGGTGAACTGCATCTCCTTCGGATTTAAGTACGGGGTTCCGGCGGATGCGGATTTGATGTTCGATGTGCGGTGTCTGCCCAATCCCTTCTACGACGAACAGCTTCGGAGCAAGACCGGACTGGACCAGCCGGTTCAGGACTATGTGCTGCACTCGCCCAAAACCGAGGGCTTTTTGGTGCGGCTCTATGATTTTATCGATTACATGATTCCGCTGTATCGGCATGACGAACACAAGAGTCAGCTGATGATTGCGATTGGATGCACCGGCGGCAAGCACCGCTCGGTGACCATTGCGCTCAAGCTGTCCGAGCACCTGAAGGCAAAGGGATTGCGCGTCATCACCAGCCATCGGGATATCGAAAAGAAGAAGCTGTAGCTGGACACAGCAGAGAACAAGGCAAGACGGTAAGGAGGTCACACAAAGGTGACATTTGCGACCAAGGTCAAGAGCGAGATCAGCCACAACAAGGGGCTGATTGCCCGAAATAAAAAAGCATTTTCCTATGGGATGCTGTTGTGCGGAAAAAGCTTTTCCGAGCAGAGCATCTCGATGACATCAGAGAATAAATATATTGCCAAGCTCTATGCCAAGCTGATTTTCCAGCAGATTCCCATGCAGACCAGCGTCACCACCAGAGAGTATATCGGCAATTTTCAGCAGTCTACCTTCGCAGTCAGCGTGGATGATGAAGAGGACAGGAAAACAATCCTGTCCTTTTTCGGGCATCAGGAGGGAGAAAATGGCTGCCGTCCCGATTGCAACTGGGAGCTGCTGGAGGACCCGGAGCATCGCCACGCCTTTTTGGCAGGTGCTTTCCTGAGCTGCTCCAACATCAGCGACCCGCAAAAGGACTATCATCTGGAATTTGTTCTGCCGCAGGAGCAGACCGCACAGGTGCTGCTGCGGGTGCTCGAGGAGCTTCAGCTCAACTTCAAGCTGACCACCCGACGGGGCCAGCAGATTGTTTACTGCAAGGACAGCAGCTCCATCGAGGAGCTGTTGACCATGGTGGGAGCAACCGGCGCGATGATGGATGTGGTCAATGTCAAGATTTATAAGGATATGCGAAATAAGGTCAACCGTGTGACCAACTGCGAGACCTATAACATCGAAAAAACGGTCAGCGCTTCGATGGCGCAGATGGCGGACATCCGCTATCTTCAGGAGACGGGAGCGTTCCAGAATCTGGAGGTTCCGCTCAAGCAGACCGGAGAGGCGCGTTTGCAGAATCCGGATATGTCGCTGCGGGAGCTGGGCGAACTGTTGGGTGTGTCCCGCTCGGGCATCAATCATCGGCTTCAGAAAATCAGCCAGATTGCCCACCAGCTTCGACAGGAAGAATAGCACAGGAGAGGAAAGGAGTACGGCAGGATGGGGGATCAATTTGTACATCTGCATCTGCACAGCGAGTACAGCCTGCTGGACGGAGCGTGTAGAATCAAGCAACTGATTCAGCGGGTCAAGCAGTTGGGTCAGGATTCGGTGGCGATTACCGACCACGGCGTGATGTACGGTGCAATCGATTTTTATAAGGAAGCAAAGGCAAACGGCATCCACCCGATCATCGGGTGCGAGGTCTATGTAGCGCCGCGGACCCGCTTTGATAAGGTCAGCGGTCTGGACACCTCGCCGTACCATCTGGTGCTGCTGTGCGAAAATGAGACCGGATACCAGAATCTCATCAAGATGGTCTCCCGCAGCTTTACCGAGGGATTTTACTTTAAGCCCCGCATCGACCGCGAGCTGCTTCGGGAGCACTCGGAGGGGTTGATTGCCCTTTCGGCTTGTCTGGCAGGCGAGGTGCCGCGCAGTCTCAATCAGAATGATTATCAGCGTGCGCGGGAGGCTGCCGAATTTTATCTGGAGCTGTTTGGAAAGGACCATTATTTTATCGAGCTGCAAAACCACGGCATCCACGAGCAGCAGAAGATTTTGCCGGATTTGGTTCGGCTGTCCCGGGAGCTGGGAGTTGGGCTGGTCGCAACCAACGACTGCCACTACCTGACCCGAGAGGACAGCTCGACCCAGAAAATCCTGCTCTGCATCCAGACCAACCATACCCTCGAAGAGGACAACGGGATGGAGTTTGAAACGCAGGAATTTTATGTGAAATCCCGCGACGAGATGGCACAGGCGATGCGCGAACGAATCGGGGACGAGCAGATTGTACAGGAGGCGCTGGACAACACGGTTCGAATCGCCCAGCGCTGTCAGGTGGAGTTTACCTTTGGACACCACATCCTTCCGCGGTTTGAGGTTCCGGACGGAAAGGACAATGTGACCTTTTTCCGGGACAAATGCTACGAAGGATTTTACCGCAACTATGGGCAGAACCCGCCCGAGGAGTACCGCCAGCGGCTGGAGTACGAGCTGTCGGTCATCGAAAAGATGGGCTATGTTGATTACTACCTGATTGTCTGGGATTTCATCGACTATGCCAAAAGCAAGGGAATCCCGGTCGGGCCGGGCAGAGGCTCGGGTGCGGGCAGTATTGCCGCTTACTGCATCGGAATCACGGGAATCGACCCGATGAAGTACAACCTCCTCTTTGAGCGGTTCCTGAACCCCGAGCGTGTCAGTATGCCGGACTTCGATATCGACTTCTGCTATGAACGACGGGAAGAGGTCATCGACTATGTCATTCGCAAATATGGCAAGGAGCGTGTCTCCCAGATTATCACCTTCGGTACAATGGCAGCCAGAGGCGGCGTGCGGGATGTCGGCAGGGTAATGGGGCTGGATTACCAAAAGGTGGACAAGGTTGCCAAAGCCATTCCGATGGAGCTGCATATCACCATTGCAGATGCGCTCGAGCGTGCGCCGGACCTGAAAATCATGTATGAAAGCGATCCGCAGGTTCGGGAGCTGATTGACCAGACCTCCAAAATCGAAGGAATGCCCCGCCATGCCTCCACCCATGCGGCAGGTGTGGTGATTGCCCGAGAAGCGGTGGAAAAATATGTCCCGCTGGCAACCAACGATGAGTCGATTGTAACCCAGTACACCATGACAACGCTCGAGGAGCTGGGTCTGCTGAAGATGGATTTTCTGGGCCTGCGCAATCTGACCGTCATCAGCGACGCTCAGGAGATGATTCGCAGACAGGAGCCTGACTTTGAGATTGAGCAGATTTCGCTTTCCGACCCGCTGACCTTTGAGATGATGTCCCGCGGTCAGGCGAAGGGTGTCTTTCAGTTCGAGTCGGGTGGAATGAGACAAGTGCTGACCCAGCTCAAGCCGGAGTCGGTGGAGGATTTGATTGCGGTCATCTCCCTGTACCGTCCCGGCCCGATGGATTCCATCCCGAAATATATCCGCAACCGCCACAATCCGCAGGAAATCACCTACAAGACGCCGCAGCTCAAGCCGATTCTGGAGGTGACCTACGGCTGTATCGTGTATCAGGAGCAGGTCATGCAGATTTGCCGCCAGCTGGCTGGCTATTCCTATGGGCGCGCAGATTTGGTGCGCCGTGCCATGTCCAAGAAAAAGCACGATGTGATGGAGAAGGAGCGCCAGAACTTTATCTGGGGTGCAAAAAAAGAGGACGGCTCGGTGGAGTGCGTCGGCTGCGTTGCCAACGGAATCAGCGAGCAGATTGCAAACGAAATCTTTGACGAGATGAGCTCCTTCGCTTCCTATGCTTTCAATAAATCCCATGCGGCTGCCTATGCCATCGTGGCATATCGCACCGCCTATCTCAAGGCCCACTATCCCAAAGAATATATGGCAGCGCTGCTGACCAGCATTTTGGACAACACCGATAAGATGCTCGGCTACCTCAAGGAATGTGAGCTGATGAAAATTAAGATTCTGCCGCCGGATATTAACCACAGCTCTACCGGCTTTACGGTAGAGAACGGCTGCATCCGCTTCGGATTTTTGGGAGTCAAAAATCTGGGCAAAGGCGTCATGCAGGCATTGGTTCGGGAGCGTGACCTCAACGGGGACTTCCACGATTTGGACGACCTGTGCGAACGGATGTACGGGTACGAGCTGAACAAGAGGGCAATCGAAAGCCTGATTAAATGCGGTGCGCTGGACAGCTTCGGCCACAACCGCAGAGAGATGCTGGAAGGCTACGGGATGCTGGTGAGCGACATCGACGACCGCCACAAGAATAATCTGGAGGGCCAGCTCAATCTGTTCGATTCTCCGGAACTGTCCTCCGCCTCCAAAGAGGGCTTTGTTCTGCCGGAGCGCGGAGAATTTCCACCGGAAATCAAGCTGGCGATGGAGAAGGAGGTCACCGGCCTGTATGTCTCCGGACATCCGTTGGCGCAGTATCAGCAGGTTGCAAAGCAGCTGAATACGGTGGCGCTGGAGGAGCTGGTCACCGATTTGGAGGACCCCGGCGAGATGATGGAGCAGGGCAGATACCGCGACGGAGACTTGGTCAAGGTGCTGTGCATCGTGACAGCCAAGAGGACGAAAATCGTCAAGGGACGCGGCTACATGGCCTTTGTCAATATCGAGGACACCACCGGCTCGATGGAGATGCTGGTCTTTCCGCAGACATACGACCGCTATCGCCACCTGATTGAAGAAAATCAGGTGCTGTACATCGAGGGCAGGCTTCGGATTCGCGACGATGAGGAAGCAAAGCTGGCGTGCAGTCTGGTGGCAACCCCGCAGGAGATGCTGGGAGAGGAGCAGCCGGAGCAAGCGCCGAAGCAAAATGCGGTGAAGCCCGCTGCCCCGAAGCCGGTCTCCGGGGAAATCCGCCGCAAGACGGGCAAGCGTCCGGGACTGTATCTGCGGGTGCCTTCCAACCAGTGTCGGGAATTTCAGAAGGCGCAGCAATATCTGGAAATTTTTGAAGGGGAGATGCCGGTCTACTTCTTCTTCCTGGACAGTGGCAAGCTGGTCTGCGCCCCGCACCGCCTGTGGATTTCGTTTAATACTCCGCTGTATCGGCAGATGGCCGTTCTGCTCGGAGAGGAAAATGTGGCTCTGGTAGAGCCGCAAAGATCATGACTTCGTACCCTTGAGAATGAAGGATGAGGGCAAAGAACCTGCAAATCCTTCGCGATTTAGACAAGTATGGCAAGCAGAACATCTTTCACCGGTTGTTTTTGGCTATAATTTTATCGGCAGGTGTCTTGTCGGCAGAGAATAAATGTTCTATAATTAACAATGTCGAGAAGAAGATTAAGATTCTGCCTGCCGGGAAACAGGTTCCGCGGTGCTGTGGCAGAGACATTTGTGATAAGGGGGAGCTTGCTGAGGCTCTTTTCTGAATGGAGGATAAGGAAGTTATGAATGAGAAAAAGCAGAAGGTGATTGGCATCCTGACCAGCGGAGGCGACGCTCCGGGTATGAACGCTGCCATTCGTTCGGTGGTTAGAACCGCAATCAAAAAAGATATGAAGGTCATGGGAATCCGCAGAGGCTACAACGGCTTGATTAACGGCGATATGTCCGAGATGAATATCCGCTCGGTGTCTAACGTTCTTCACCGCGGAGGCACCATGCTGCTGACCGCTCGCTGCAAGGAGTTTAAAACCGAAGAGGGTCAGATGCAGGCGGTCGCTGTCTGCAAAGAGATGGGCATTGACGGTCTGGTCATCATCGGCGGAGACGGCTCCTTTATGGGTGCGCGTGCGCTGTCCCTGAAAGGCATCCCATGTATCGGCATCCCGGGCACCATCGATAACGATATTGCCTGCACCGACTACACCATCGGCTTCGATACCGCTTTGAACACCGCAGTAGAGGCAATCGACCGTCTGAGAGATACCTCGGAATCTCACGACCGCTGCTCGGTTGTAGAGGTTATGGGTCACGGCGCAGGTCACCTCGCACTGTATGCCAGCGTTGCCTGCGGCGGTACTGCCTGCTGGGTCAATGAGATTGGCTTTGATGTTGACCGCGATGTCATCGGCAAAATCAACAGCAGCCTGCGTACCGGCAAGCATAACTTTATTATCATCGTGTCGGAGGGCATCACAGATGTCCACCAGCTGGCAAGATACATTGAGGAAAAGACCGGCGTAGAATCCAGAGCAACCGTTCTGGGACATATCCAGCGTGGAGGTACTCCGTCCGCCCGCGACCGAATTATCGCCAGCCAGATGGGCTATCGGGCAGTGGAGCTGCTGGAAGAGGGAATCGGAAACCGCGTCGTCATTCAGAAGAATGCCCAGATTGTCGACCACGATATTCTGGACGCACTGACCATGAAGAAGGGTCTGGACCCGGATCTTCTGGAGGTAGACCAAACCATCAATATCTAATCGGTGCCGCACAGGCCGCACCGTCTGGAAGGAGCATTGGAGATGGAAATTGAACGCAAATTTTTAATTGACTGGAATCAGGTAACGGCACTGCCGCTGCCGCTGGTTCGTCAGGCAGAAAGCTGGCAGGGCTATCTGAGCGCAGCCACACCGGTTGTGCGGATTCGCCGCCGGGATTTCAGCGACGGACACACCGACTACATCCTTTGCATCAAGGGCAAGGGAAAGCTGGCGCGTCAGGAAATCGAGAAGGAGCTGACCAAAGAGGAATTTGAGGCTCTGGAATCCCTTCTGCCGATTCCGATGCTCCACAAGGATTATCGGGTTTATCAGCTGGAGGACGGACATCTGCTGGAATGTAATCTGGTGGATGGAAAATTTGCGTATGCCGAGGTAGAGTTTGACAGCATCGAGGAGGCGGAGCGTTTTCAGATGCCGCCGTTCCTGCTGAAGGATGTGACCGAGGACCCTTACTATTCGATGTCCGGCTACTGGAGACGCCATCAAATCACCGTTTCGTTTGAATTGTAATCTGTACAGCATCCCTGATTGAGACAGGCTTTGTCGGGGATGCTGTTATTTTTTGTAAAACAGAAGTTAAAATTCAGACTGTCGTGTCTTGCGAAATAAGGCGGATTTTGCTATGATAGAGCCAGACGGCTGACATCGAGCAGCCTGACTCGACAGAAAGAAGGATGAAACAGATGATTGGGAAGGAATCTTTGCTGAAATCGGTGATGGCAGGAATCTGCATTGGAATTGGAGGAATTGTGTATCTCAGCGTTGAGAGCAAGGTGGTGGGAGCTGCCCTGTTTGCAACCGGATTGTTCACAGTCTGTACGATGGGGTATCACCTCTACACCGGCAAGGCGTGCTATCTGCTGGACAGCCCCAACAAGGGCAGCTACCTGCTCTGGCTGGGGCAGGTTTGGGCAGGTAACCTGGTCGGGACTGCGCTGGTGGGATATGCCATGCGGCTGACCCGCAACGGCCCGGCACTGGCAGAGAAGGCACAGGCACTGTGTCAGACCAAGCTCGGCGATTCTCTGCTGAGCATCTTCATCCTGGCAATATTCTGCAACATCATGATTTATATCGGGGTGGAAAGCTACCGCAGCAATCCGCATCCGCTCGGAAAATATCTTGGGATTTTGCTGGGCATCATGGTGTTCATCCTCAGCGGCTTTGAGCATTGCGTAGCGAATATGTTCTACTTCTCGGTGGCAAACGCATGGAGCCTGACCGCAGTGGGCTACTTGCTGGTGATGACGGTTGGAAATCTGGTGGGAGCGGTGCTGCCGGAAGCGGTGAAAAAGATGTATTCGAAACAGGGAGGACAACAATGAAACTGGCAGAAGCGTTACAGGAGCGCGCTGACCTGAATCGGCAGCTCGAACAGATGAAGATGAGATTATACAACAATGCAACGGTACAGGAGGGCGAGCAGCCTGCGGAGCTTCCGGAGGAGCTGTTGGAGGAGCTGGAGCGGAAGCTGTCGAGATTGGAAGAGCTGATGGCACGCATCAACCTGACCAACAGCCGCACGATGGTGGAGGGAAAAACCCTGACCGAGCAGATTGCCCGCAGAGACTGCATGACGCTGCGTCTGCGGTTTTATCGGGATTTTCTCAACGAGGCGGGCCAGACAGCCCAGCGCGCCTCCCGGACAGAGATTAAGATTTTCAGCACGGTCAATGTCCGCCAGATGCAAAAGCAGGTGGACGGGCTGTCCGCACAGCTGCGCGGCTTGGATAACCTGATTCAGCAGACCAACTGGACAACGGATTTACTGGACTGATGATCAACAGAAGGTAGTCTTTTAGGGCGAATGTGATCTCTGTGGCTGAGAATGAGTCCACTCTCATGGTAGTGTCCCGGGACGGACACAGGGTTCGATTCCCATTGAAATTGTGATGTCCCGACAGCGCACGACGGCATGAATATGGTGTATTGTTATTCCCAAGCATTGACTGAAGGACGAGGGCGGGCAAGGGGAAAGCAGCATCCTGATTTCGGGATGCTGCATCATCAGGACAAAAAAACTCCATCTGAAGGGAGACAGTGAACAGTCTCCGCTTCAGATGGAGTTTTTGCTTTAATGAATTAGGCTGATAAATCCGACCGCCTTGCCCAAGATGCGTACCTGTGACAGCTCGTCTCCGGTGTAGACCAAAGGCTCATACTGCGGGTTGGCAGGAGAAAGAACCAACTTGTCCGGGTATTTGTAGACGCGCTTGAGGGTAGCGGAATTTTCGATGCAGACAGCGGCAATCGAACCGTTGTCCACATCCGGCTGCTGGCGGATATACACGATGTCGCCGTCGTGGATATGGACTCCAATCATGCTGTCGCCGTGACAGCGCAGGGCAAAGTCCGCCTTGATATGCTGCGGAATCTCCAAAATCTCCTCCACATTTTCCTCGGCAAGGATAGGACTGCCGCAGGCAATCTCCCCGACCAGCGGAATCCGATAGGTCTGAGGCAGAGGAATCAGGTTGGAGATGGAAGAAACCTCGACGGAGGAAACGGTCATCCGGTCGGTTTGACAGAGCAGCCATGCAGGGTCTACCTGAAGCGCCTTGGCAATCGCTTCGATGACCGGCAGCTTGATCTTTTCAATCTTCCCTTTTTCATAACGCTGAATCGTCGAGACGGCAACGCCGACCTCTTTTGCAATATCGCCCAGATTCAGCCCCAATTCTTCCCGGCGCTGTTGAATCCGTTTGCCGGTCTGGATGTTTTGTTCCACGGCTCTCCCTCCCTTTTTCCCTATTATACCACGCATCTTTGCGGGACGCAACCGATTGGAAAAATAAATTTGCACAGCGCTATTGACTTTGCGTTTGCGTAGTGCTAAAATGACAGCAGGGAAACGGTCGAAAACCCAGACGAATTTGCCGGAAATCGGGGAGATTTCCGACAAAAGAGCAGGAATCGTCGGGGGATTCGGCCGGATTTTAGCAAAATAATTTGCATAGCGCAAATCAATGCAAAATGCGGACGAGGAGGAAGCGGAATGTTGGGAATCATCTATCTGGCTCTGATAACATTTGGTGGTATGGTGGTGCTGGGCCTTTGCGGTCTGGCGGCAGAAAAGCTGTGTGAGGCAGGATATTTTCAAAATCTGTTTGGCAAGGACTACGAGGAGGAGCCGATGCCATGCCCGTCCCGTCGGATGCGCCCGTCCCACAAACAGGCGGGGTAACGGGCCGCACGGGGATTTGACCATTGATTCAGCAGGTGCTATAATAAATGGCATACGGATGCGCTTGATTGCATTCGCCGAAAAATGATCGGAAGGGCTTGCTGAAAAGACTCCTGACAGGAGGAATCTCGATCCTGTTTGCTCCTTTCGGAAAGGAGAGGTCAAAATGAAGATGTTCAAAACGAAGGAATACCACATCGCAGCCCGGGACGGCAGATTGTTGACTGCCGGTCAGGACAATCTGATTGTCGTGGAGGCACAGCGGGAGGACCCAGCTCAGCGGTGGAAGTTTGTCCAGGCGGCAGACGGCTGCTCCTATCGCATCCTCAATGTTCAGAGCAAAAAGGCGCTGGACATCATCGATGGCGGGGTTGTCAACGGTGCGTGGACCCATCAGTGGGACGAAGTAGAAACCCCAAGCCAGCTGTGGAGAATCGAGGAGGACCAGACAGCGGTTCGTCTGTGCTCGCTGTCCAGCGGAAAATATCTGGATGTTGCGCTCGAGGATGCCACCCATGTTCAGATTTGGGATCGCGGAGGAGAAAACCAACTGTGGACCGTCACAGCGGTAGAACAGAGCAAGGCGGAAAAATCGACCGCCATCAAGGAGAAGGAGCCTTCGGCAATCAAACACCCGGACCCGACCGCCATCAAGGAGAAGGAGCCTTCCGCGATTAAGCACCCGGACCCAACTGCCATCAAGGAAAAGGAGCCTTCGGCAATCAAACACCCAGACCCAACCGCCATCAAGGAAAAGGAACCTTCCGCAATCAAGGCACAGGAAAAAGCTCCGGCGCGGACTCCGTCCAAACCGCAGGGAAAACGAAAAAGAGGAAATCGGAAAT